>CAZZLE010000210.1:0-2444 GCA_964654595.1 uncultured archaeon
CTGAACTCAACCACTATGTCTGTGTCGTGAACATCCTTCTCCTCTCTCGCAAGAGATCAAAAACACCAATACCTTTGATTTTGAACTCCTTTTTCGGAATCTCCTCACTCTCTCTTATTTTTTGAATGGCTTCCTCGATTCTCATTTCACTTCAACCCATGACTAATGAACTCAGAACTTTTTTAACTTTTCTTGTAAGCTCTTCCTCTTCTTTCAAAAGTCTTGAAAGCTCCTCACTATACTCTCTCATCTTCTCATCAAAGCTCCTCTCGTCATCGAACTTAATGTCAACCCCAACATATCTTCCAGGAGTGAGGACGTAGCCGTTCTTAGCAATCTCCTCAATCGTGGCAACTTTTGCAAAGCCTGTTTCATCAATTTTATCCAGTTTTCCTTCCTCAAACAGCCTGAATTTCTCTACAATCTTTGAAATATGTCTATCTTTCATCACATTCTGCTTTCTTGAAATTGGCTCAAAGAAATCTTTGGCATATATAAACAGTACTTTCCCCTTCATGTGTTCTGGCTTCTCTTTTCTCACGAACCAGAGTGATACTGGTAAAGATACATTGTAAAAGAGCTTTTGAGGGCAGGCGACAATACCGTAAACAAGATCAGCATTAACAATGGCCTTTCTGATCTCTCCCTCAACCCCTCCAGCGGACAATGCTCCATTTGCCATCACAAAGCCTGCTTTTCCTTTTGGTGCAAGATGGTAAATGAAGTGCAAGATCCACATGTAGTTTGCATTGCTGTTAGGTGGAACTGGAACCTTTACTCCATTAACATTCAATCTGGGGTCATCTGGTTTTATCCTATCCGCCCCCCACTCGCTATCGTTGAATGGCGGATTGGAAGTTACAAAATCGAACCTCATATCGTAGAACTTGTCATCGTGATAGCTGTCTCCAACTCTTATCTCCCCCTCAACTCCTCTGATAACGAGGTTCATCTTCGTGAGCTTCCATGCCATGGGATCCGAATCTTGGCCATAGATCTGAAGGTTGAATTTCTCAATCCCCTCTCGTTCGAGCTTATCTATTGCTGAAACGAAGAAGCCCCCGCTCCCGCATCCAGGATCAAATATTCTTCCTCCTTTGATGTCGAGAATTTCAACTATAAGTTTTGTGAGTGATCTGGGAGTGTAAAACTTGCCACCCTTTTTCCCTTCAATCTCTGTAAACTTTCCGAGGAAATACTCGTAGATTCTGCCAAATATATCACTTGCCTTATGATCATATCCAAAATCTATTTTTGAGAAGAGATTTATCAGAAATGACAGGTCGTATTGATCCAGGTTCGAGCTCGTGTAGACCTTTGGAATAACATCCTTCAGCTGCTTGGGATATTTATTTTCAAGGGTTTCGATCGCTTTCTCTATGATCTCAGCTATGTTAGGCCGGTTTGCATTCTTAACAAGATAATCCCACCTTGCTTCTTCTGGGATGTAGAGAACTCCAGCTTCAAGGTAGTAGTCTTCATCCTCCAGCGCAAGTTCTCTTAGATCATCCTCTAAATTCTCATCTGTAAAGCGTTTCTTGAGCTCCTCTCTTCTTTCATTGAATGAGTAAGTTAGATATCTGAGGAATATCAGCCCAAGAACGATGTGTTTATACTGGTGCACCTCTACCTTCTTTCTAAGTTTATCAGCAGCCTTCCAGAGCTGATTTTCGAACTCAGGTGTAAGCTCACGAACACCAATATCAACAAAGTTATCGAGCGTGGCCATACTGATCATTTTATCTTGCTAATGTTTTTTAACTTTGTTTGTTTAGGATAGTCAGGTGGTTGAATGACCCACTGGCTCTGCATAACCAATGAAGAAAACTGGAATGTAATAAAGCAGAAAAATGTTTGGGGAGTTCCTGAGAGGCACAGGAACACAATTGCCAAGGTAAGGCCGGGAGACAAGCTTCTGATTTACGTTAAGCAGGAAAGAGATAAAGATGAAGTTAAAGAGCCGAGAATTGTGGCAGTTTATGAAGCTGCATCCGAAGTTTTCAGGGATTCCACAAAAATATTCAAAGCACCTGCGAGAAACAAGAATGAGACATTCCCGCTGAGAATTAAGCTCAAACCTGTAAAGATCTTCGATAAACCTGTGGAGTTCAAACCTCTAATCCCTAAACTGATGTTCATCACGAACAAGCGAAAGTGGAGCGGGCATCTGATGGGCAAGGCGATGAGAGAAATTCCTGAGGAAGACTACAGGTTGATTATAGATTCAGCTTGAAAAGGAATGAGTAATGGCCTGTACTGGAAGTCAAAGTTCCCAGTTTGATCCCTCCAAGCCCATTCTTAAAATCAGAAACCTGCATCGTGATTGAAAAAATTTTAAAATCTAACTCCAACAGCTGACATGCTTGATTTAATTCTGAAAACAGTATGGCTTCTCCTGCCATGTTACACACCCAACAACTTTGCTGTTCTCGTTGGCGGTGGGA
>CAZZLE010000211.1:0-4316 GCA_964654595.1 uncultured archaeon
CTGCAGGTGGCAGAAGGTCTGAAGGTCAAATTTGATCTCATAACTCTCGACATGAAGGACGATGTTGCATTCATAAGAATGGCAAAAGAGATTCTGAACCCGGGAGGGTATGTTGTGGTATACAACCCGTACATTGAGGCAGCGAGAGATGTTTACAGAGAGATGGAGAAGCACGGGTTCAAAGATCTGGAGGCTTTCGAGCTTTTAAGGGTTGATCTTGATATTAAAAGAGTTGGAACGAGAACCTCAACAAAGGTCTGGCATACCGGCTACCTCGTTTTTGGCAGGTATACCGGAAGCCAGTGAATTCTTCTGTTAGTTTGGGGAAGGGCAAAAAAGAAACCGTGGAAATCGAGATTAAGATGAACTTCAGAATCTTTGAGCTATCTTTTGGTCAATGAGTGATGAATTCACCCGCCTCAGGACTTTCTCCCCTTCATCTTCAGCAGATAGTTTACCGCATTGATGACAGCATCGATTGATGCCATAACTATGTCCTGCGCAGCCCCTCTTGATGTGAAGGTATGACCCTCATCGTCCTCTACCGTAACGTAAACCTCAGCAAGAGCGTCACTACCTCCTGTTATAGCGTCCATTCTGAATTCCGTTATTCTGATGCTCTCACCCACAAGGGATGCGACAGCTTTGAGGGATGCATCAACCGGCCCAACTCCGATTGCGGATGTTACCTTCCTTTTTCCAAATACCTCCGCATTTAGAACCGCAGTCGGAGTGATTTTGTTTCCTGTCAGAACAGTAACCTCATCAACGATGATAGCCTTCTCCTCTCTCTTAAGCTCACCAATGACGACCTCGGCAATAGCAAACAGGTCCAGATCTGTCACTCTCTTTCCCTTATCACCCATTTCCTTTACCTTCTCGAGTACCTTGTTTAGCTTCTCCTCATCAAGGTGGTAGCCAGCATCCTCAAGAATCTTCTTTATCTGATACCTTCCTGCGTGCTTCCCTATTACGATTCTCCTCCTGTGTCCAACCATCTCAGGAGTCACAACTCCCGGTTCGAATGTTGAGAACTCCTTCAGCACACCGTGAGCATGAATACCGCTTTCGTGGCTGAAGGCATTATCACCAACAATGGGGTAGTTGGGTGGCATCTTCACCCCGGTAAGCCTCTCAACAAGCTTTGAAGTTTCGAGGAGATACTCAGTTTTAATGTTGGTTTTGATTCCCTCACTGGCGTGAAGAATCATTACCACCTGTGCAAGGTCTGCATTTCCAGCTCTCTCACCTATTCCGTTCACGGTAACCTGCACTTCATTGGCTCCAGCCATTACAGCTGCGTAGGTGTTTGCAACAGCGAGACCAAAATCGTTGTGGCAGTGAACATCTATCGGAACTTTCAGATGCTCCCTTAATTGCCTGATCAGATCGTAAAATTTGAATGGAGTGGTGACACCTACAGTATCTGGAACATTAACAATGTCAACTTTTGCCTCCTCAACAGCCCTGAAAATCTGCTTCAGGTAATCGACCTCCGTTCTTGTGGCATCCATTGCAGAAAACATGCATTTAACTCCGTGAGACTTGATATATTCAACACACTCAACAGACCTCTCGATTATCTCCTCTCTTGACATTTTCACGGTGTGCTCAATCTGGATCTTCGAGGTGGGAACGAAAATGTGAACCATATCAACGTTAGCCCTGAGAGCGGCATCAATATCCTCCCTAACAATTCTCGCAAGACCGCAAATCTCAGCATTAAAACCGAGAGAGCTTATCTCCTTAACCGACTCAAATTCTCCCTTTGATGCTGCTGGAAATCCAGCCTCAATGACATCGACACCAAGCTTATCGAGTTGCTTTGCTATTCTAATCTTGTACTCTGGCGGTAGCGACACTCCGGGCATCTGCTCTCCATCTCTCAGAGTTGTATCAAAAACTTTGATAGTTTTCATTGCTGCTAAAACTCGCCAAGGCTGTAAATCGTTTTCGGTTCTCAACATAACAATTTATTGAGATAAATAAAATTCCTGTATCTCACTACAGGTCAAATACGTATTTCTGTTGCGTTTACTTGCATTTTACGTATTTTATTCGCCCTATTTGAAAAAAGATTTTTAAATCAACAGCAACATCCTTCAAACCGGATGTTCAGCAAGATTCTGGTGGCCAACAGGGGGGAGATTGCGGTCAGGGTGATGAGAGCCTGCAGAGAGCTTGGAATTAAAAGCGTTGCAGTTTACAGCTCTGCAGACAGAAAGAGCTTTCACAGGGTTTATGCGGATGAATGCTACTACTTAGGTAAAGCAGACCCGAGAAGCAGTTATCTTAACATTGATAGGATCATAGAAATTGCAAAGAAATCCGGAGCAGAAGCCATACATCCCGGTTACGGATTTCTGGCCGAGAATGCTGAGTTTGCTGAGAGATGTGAGGAGGAAGGTATAGTATTCATTGGCCCCTCCCCTGAGGTAATACGCATTGCTGGTTCAAAGGTCAGGTCAAGGGAGAGCATGCATAAAGCAGGAGTGCCTGTAATTCCGGGCTCACCGAAACTCGAGAGCGTTGATGAGGCGAGAGAGTGGGCTGAGAAACTCGGCTATCCTGTCGCCCTCAAGGCTTCCGGTGGAGGAGGAGGGATTGGTATAGTTGTCATTAATAACCCGGAAGAGCTTGAAGAAGCATTCCGGAAGTCAAAAAAGCTTGGGGAGAAGTATTTCAAGGATTCGACAGTTTACCTCGAAAAATATCTTGCAAAACCGAGACATATAGAGGTGCAGATTCTTGCAGACCATTACGGAAATGTCATTCATCTTGGTGAGAGGGAGTGCAGCATTCAGAGGAGGCACCAGAAGCTCATAGAAGAGGCCCCATCGCCCGCACTTAATGAAGAGATGAGAGAGGAGCTTGGGAAACTGGCAGTAAAAGGAGCAAAGGAAATCAATTACACCAACGCGGGAACTTTCGAATTTCTCTACGAAAACGGTAACTTCTACTTCCTTGAGATAAATTCGAGGCTGCAGGTTGAGCACACAATAACGGAGATCGTCACCGGAATTGACATCGTTAAGTACCAGATTCTGATTGCCAGCGGAGAAAAACTCAGGCACAGGCAGGAAGATATCCGGATAAGGGGACATGCGATAGAGTGCAGAATAAACGCCGAAGACCCGGTAAACTTCTATCCAAGGAGTGGCAGAATTGTGCACTACAGAAGTCCCGGTGGCATAGGGATAAGGGTTGACAGCGGTATACACATGGGTTACAGAATCCCGGAAGAGTACGACAGCATGATCTCCAAGCTTATAGCATACGGGGAGAACAGAATGGAGGCTATTGCCAGGATGAAAAGGGCACTTTACGAGTACATTATAGAAGGTGTGGAGACGAACATGCCCTTCCACTTAGCGGTTATGAACGACGAGGAGTATGTTAAGGGTAATATCCATACAAAGTTCGTTGAAGAGAGGAACATAGCACAGAAGGTCAAGGAATACATGGCCTCCTTCAGAACAATAAAGGCCAAGCTCGATGAAATATTCAGGGAAAGCGAGTTTTTAGAGGAAGAGATATCCGCAATTGTTACTGCAATTGATTTATATGAAGGGAGAGAGAACGAAATAGAGCAAAGAATTTGGCAGGCGATTTTCAGCTTGGGTGCCTGAAGGTTAAGAAAAAGCATAAATTTTTTACAAACTCAAAATTATGATTAGTAGATGAGCAACTGGGCAAAAATTATCATAGGTGACAGTCGAAAAATGATAGAGGTCGAGGATAACAGTGTAGATCTCGTCGTCACTTCTCCACCCTACTGGCATATTAAGGACTACGGTGTTGAATGTCAGTGGTTACGGGCAAAGCCTGCACGAATACCTGAAGGATCTGTATCGAGTATGGAAGGAGTGCTACAGAGTTCTAAAAGCTGGACGAAGATTGTGTATAAATACAGGCGACCAGTTTGCCCGTTCTATTATTTATGGCAGATACAAAGTCATTCGCTACATGCCGAATTCATAGCCCAATGCGAGGACATAGGCTTCGATTATATGGGCTCAATAATATGGCAGAAGAAAACCACGATGAACACGACTGGTGGGGCAAATGTAATGGGGTTCGTATCCTTATCCACCCAACGGGATGATTGAAATTGACTACGAATTCATACTTATCTTCAAAAAACCAGGAAAAAGCGGGAAAGTTCCGGGGGAAATCTTAGAGATGTCACTGTCAATCCAAAAAGTTTTGGAAGCATCAACTGATATTCACCCGTCTTTTGGAGGGGCAAGACTGGTAGCTGAAGTTGTTAGACCTATTGCTGAATTTAAAGAAGCACTCGTAGCAACTTGAGCGAT
>CAZZLE010000212.1:0-4139 GCA_964654595.1 uncultured archaeon
TGAAACATTTTTTGAGGCTGTAAAGAGCTTTAAAGGCTCAAATTTGAAAGAGGCAGCCCTTGTATTTTACGATAGAGAATCAGCTGTCACGGCTTTTGCGGCTCTCTAAACGCTTGTTTTATTTTTTTTAGTATTTCAGAGCAATTTTTTCTGAGTGCATAAAATATATAAGGGAAAAGCATTGAATTTTTGGAGGTGGGAGAATGAATGAAAAAATGAAAGTGTTTCTCCTGCTTGTGGGAATGAGGGTTTTGCTTGCAGGATGTAGCGGTCAGACAGAATCAGGGGGAGCAAAACCGGTAGAAACAACTCCCACAGAGGCAGGTGGACAGGAAGAGGGTAGCAGCTATGATACAGCAAAGGAAATATCTCCACCACCGGAAGCAGCTGATTTGCACAAAATGATGAAGCCTATTCTCGAATCGGTTTTCGGAGGTGCTAAGTTAACTTCTTACTTTGCGGGTCAGTGGATGGGGGGCGAGGGTATTACGCTTGTATTTGTTCTCAAAAATACAATTGAGCCGGGAAAAGTTCATGAAGTGAGGGACAGAGTGGTAGCTGCAGGATATACTTCGGTTTCGGGTATGATGAGTGATGGTGTTTTTCAGTACCAGTTTGCCAGAGAAAACAAACTATTGGTGGTTTATGGAACTGTTGGTGAAAACGAAATTGTTGTTGTTTGGGTGGAGGGTCAGTAATGGCAACGTCTGTAGGGCTGGATGAGAACCTTGAGGGTGCACTTGCGTATCTGCTCGGCTTCGTAACGGGAATAGTGTTCCTGATAATCGAAAAGGAGAGTAAATTTGTCAGATTTCATGCGATGCAGTCAACGATAACCTTTGCCGGATTCTGGATTCTAAGCATGATTCTGTCATACGCTCTGATACCGGTGGTTGGATTTGGATTATTTTTCTTATTTAGTGGAATTGTAATGCTAATCAACATTGCTGCCCTTATCACGTGGCTAATCTGCATGTACAAAGCATACAGGGGAGAGTGGTTCAAACTTCCAATTGTTGGGGATATAGCCGAGCAGCAGATCAGAGGCTAAGGATCAGCATGAAGAAAAAAATTTTATTTTTTAATATAATAGTAATTGCAATACTGATAGGATGCAGTCAACCCGAATCTAAAAATTACCAGAAAATTGTGGAGATTGAACCTACAAAAGAGATAGAAAATCTTCCTGAAGAATATCTCCCGCTCAAATATGACTGGAGACTTGTTAAGGGTGATGAGAGTTCTGCGATGCATTATCCATCATACGTGCCTGGAAAACCGGAAGTTAAATTTAAAGTTGAAGTTTCTGCGAACCTGCATGGTGTCTTGGCAACACCGTTAGTTTATGACAATACGGTAATTTTGGCTGATGGATTGAAAATTTACGCTTTAAGCAGAGAGAATGGAGAGACTTTGTGGATCAGAGAGATATACAATGAATACGGCAGATTTGTAGAGACTTACGGGAGAGGAGAGTACATATACATCGCATCTTCTTCAACACCCGGAGGAGAAGGAAAACCGGTGCTCATAGCTCTTAATGATAACGGAGAAGTTCAGTGGGAAGCTGAATTCGGAGATAAAGGATCAAAGGCAACATCAAATCTCCTCGTTGCAGATGGAAAGGTCTGCACTGGCACTGTTGACGGAAATTTATACTGCTTTTCTGAAAAAGGTGAGATGCTGTGGAATGTACATGCGGGTGGAATCGTGAGGGGACTGGCTTATGGTGAGGGAAAGCTCTTTGTCACGTCTGAAAATCAAAAAGTGATCCACGCTTATGATATTAAAACCGGAGAAAATCTCTGGAAATACGAGCATGAAAGCATTGTTGGAACACCGCTCTACAAGGGAAAGGTGCTGTTTGCTGACAGTTCTGGAAGGGTTGTCTGCATAGATGAAAACGGAACAATTCTGTGGAAAAGAGACTATGGTGTCGGAATTGATGTCAACTCTAATTCATTTTTAGCTGCTGGAAGGGAGATCTACGCCTCAAGAAACCTGGGTGAGAGGCCTTTGAACCTTATAAAAATAGGTTTTGATGGCGAAAGAGCTGGAGAGTTTTTTGTGGATGGCAAAGAAAGACCGGGCACTCCACTGGTTACGGAAGACATCGTTCTGCTGCCAGTAACGAATTCAAATTACTCTAAGGTTTATTTGCTCTGGAGAGGTTTTGAGAAGCTTGGAGAAATAAAGCAGGAGGGAGAGGAAGTCTTTATGCCTAAAATTTCGGTTGCAAGTGGAGAAATTTACATGCTTCTCAGCATAAACGGATCCAGAGCTGTCCTCTACAAGCTTTCAGATGATGAAGAACCCGTAATCGGAAACATTTTGGTTGCGCTGAAAGAAGAGGATGCGGAAAAAATAATCGGGATAAATACAACTGTAAAGGACGAAAGGAGCGGAATTCACAAAGTTCTGCTTGTTTACAGTGTAAATAATTCTGACTGGAGTTATCGGGAGATGGAATTGGAGAGAAGATATTTTATGGAACCAGTAGGAGGGTATGGCTTAAGTGAGGAGCCTTATGAGGCGAAAATCACACTAAAATCCAGTTCTGCAGCCCAGTTCTACATAGCAGCAATCGATAAACTTGGGAACGTTGGTTTCTCAGAAATTTATGCGTTCAAAGTTAGGTGAAACCATTATATGAACATCTGCTTTGGCGGCTGTCTGGATGGCATCCTGACCTTCTCGACCGCTCTCAGCAAATCTTCAGTTTCAATTTTATCCTTTCCATCTGCAATCGCCTTATGCAAGGACGCTTTTATTACCTTTTCAACCAAATCTCTCCCGCTGAATCCTTCCGATGCTGCTGCTACCAGTTCAAGCCTTGCCTTAACCGGAACGGGAAATTCTTGGAGGTTCCTTCTAAGGATTTCCAGTCTTTCCTCGTAGCTTGGCAGCCTGAACTCTATCTCCTCCTCAAATCTGCTTCTTATTGAGAAGTCGAGAAGTTCAACCCTGTTTGTTGCGGCAATTGTGCATATCCCTTCATTGCTGTTGGCACCATCAAGCTCCGTCAGCAGTGCATTTACTATTTCAGAAACATCTCCTCTTATTTCCTGATAGCCCCTGTCAAGGGCTATGGCATCAAACTCATCTAAGAAGACCACACATGGAGCAAGCTGTTTTGCCCTCTCATAAAGCTCATGAACCCTCCTCGCTCCATCACCAACATGTTCACCGATAAGTTTTGTCGATTTTACGGACAAAAATGGAGTTTTTGCCTCATGGGAGATTGCTTTTGCCATCATCGTTTTTCCAGTTCCAGGCGGGCCGTAGAAAAGCACGTTCTTTGGAGCCCACTTTCCAAATTTTTCGGGGTTTTTCAGGTACTCCAGGATTACCTTAGCCTTTCTCTTCGCTTCTTCCTGACCAACAACATCTTCCAGCGTTACATCTCTTACAATCTCGGTCTCAATAACTCTTGGTTCACTTTCTACAAGAATTACTGTGGAGTCCGAAATGTAGCCTGAGGGTGGATCACAATCGATAACCTCAAAGGCGAAGTCCGGAAACATCCTCATGTCAAAAATTAACTTTTCCTTGTGCACGAATTCTCCTTTCCACTGGTCCTTAGCATAAATTTCAAAAACTTTTGGGTTATCAACCTGCGGGTATTCATGATAGCTCGCCCTCAACGGATAACCCAGCGGGCGAATTATCAGGTATCTTATCTCTGCCGTTTCCTTCTTTGCCATTCAAACAATATTTGCAATTCTGCTTAATATGTCTTTTTATTGCAAATTCAGCAGAACTTTAATAATTGCCAGTGTTGAATTTCTTGCTATCTCTGGATCACTTCCTCCCCCAAGAACCACAACAAGCTTTCCCTTACACACCTCTTCGGAAAGCTGCTTTATTTTGAAAGCCATTTCCACGTAATCATCCACAGTCAGGCCGGTATCTCCGTAATCTCCAACATGCGTGTCATGTCCGAAATACCAGAAAACGAGTTCAGGTTGAAACTTTAAGCATTTCTCGAAGAACATTTCAACAGCCTCTCTGTAAGAATAATCAAAATAACTTACATCGATTTTTAGCCCATCATCCGAGACGTGATTTGTGCTGCAGATGCAGAAATGAAGAACTTTAAAGTCGAGCAGCTCGATGAGCTCCCTTGTTCCATCTCCATG
>CAZZLE010000213.1:0-3848 GCA_964654595.1 uncultured archaeon
GGGCACATGGCTACCCTCAACGAGGTCTTTCCGACCAACGATTGTTCCATCTGCATTCTCGCTCCAAAGATGAGCGATGTCTGGAATCATGAAAATATAGAGGTGATCACCAATGCCGAGGTGGATGAAATAAACGGAAGCGTTGGTAATTTCAGAATTAAAGTTATCAAACATCCCAGATATGTGGATGAAAGCAAGTGTAAGGGTTGTATTGATGACTGCAGCAGCGTCTGTCCGGTGGAGATACCGAATGAGTTCGATTACGGGATGGGTGTTAGAAAGGCCATCTACATTCCAATTCCCCAGTCAACCCCTCTCTATGCGGCGATAGATTGGGGACACTGCATAGGATGCAGGTTATGCGAGAAAGCCTGTCAGCCAGGTGCTGTGGATTTCAACCAGAAGCCTGAAACGGTGGAGATAAAGGTGGGAGCAATAATTGTTGCCACAGGCTACAGGATCTTCGATGCCAGAAGGAATACAGAATACGGTTATGGAAGATTCAAGAACGTGATTACGACTATTGAGCTGGAAAGACTGCTTTCCGCAAGCGGTCCGACGATGGGGAGATTGCTGAGGCCCTCTGACAGCACTGTGCCGAAAAGAATAGCCTTCATACAGTGTGTTGGCAGCAGAGATGAAAGGACGAACAAGTACTGCAGCAGGGTTTGCTGCATGGTTAGCCTGAAAAACGCCTACGCCATAAAGGAAAGGTACCCCGATGCTGAGATCACGATCTTCTACATTGACATCAGAGCTTTTGGCAGAATGTATGAGGAATTCTACAGAAGAGTACAGGAGAAGGGGGTCAGATTTATCAGAGGTAAGGTTGGAGAGGTTATCGAAAACGAGAACGGAAACTTAATCGTCAGTTACGAGAGCACACTTGAGGGAGAAATAAGAGAGGAGGAATTTGATCTTGTGGTTTTATCCATAGGCATGGAGGGGAACAGAGACCTTGCAACAAAACTCGGTATTGGAATTGGTGAGGATGGATTTTTTGAGGTAGCACATCCAAAGCTGAAGCCAGCGGAAACGAATGTTAGAGGTATTTTCCTGGCAGGCTGTGCAAGCGGTCCAAAGGATATTCAGGACAGCGTTGCTTCTGCAGGTTTGGCTGCATCAAAGGCTGCACAGCTACTGCTCACAGGAGAAACAGAATTTGACCCCTACAATGCATACGTGGATGAGGAAAAATGCATAGGATGCAGAATATGTGAAAAAGTTTGTGAATTTAATGCTGTAATGGTTGATAAAAAGGCAAAAATTGACCCGAATGCCTGTGTTATGTGCGGAATCTGTGTTGCTGCCTGTCCTGCTGATGCAATAGATATGGGCTTCTTCAGTGATGAGGGTATCAAGGCCATGATAGACGCTCTCGCTGAGGAAAAGAACGCTGACCCACTGGTTCTTGTTTTTGCCTGCTGGTACTGCAGCTATGCTGCCGCGGATCTTGCTGGAACAACCAAAGTCCAGTATGAGCCCAACATCAGAGTTGTGAGGGTTTTATGCTCAGGAAGAGTTGATCCTGAGTGGGTTTTGAGGGCTTTGAGCAAAGGAATCGATGGAGTGATAATCGCCGGATGCAGACTTGGGGAGTGTCATTTCAAGTACGGAAACTTCAGAGCAAAGGACAGGTTTGAGGCTCTGAAGGATGCTTTGAAAGAAGTCGGAATAGAGCCAGAGAGGGTAAGGTGTATCTGGCATTCTGCTGGTGAGGCGGAGGGAATTGCGAGAGACTTCAACGAGTTTGTTGAAGGGCTTAAAAAATTAAGTATCGGCAAGCTTTCCGGTTAAGAAGTCGTCGTAAGCCTGTAAATCAAGCAGACCATGTCCACTGAAACCAAATACAATAACTTTCTCCTCATTATTCTCCCTCGCCTTTATTGCCTCGTCAATTGCAGCTCTTATAGCGTGGTTTGTTTCAGGTGCTGGAATCAAGCCTTCAGTTCTTGCAAAAAGAAGGCCGGCCTCAAATGTTGGAAGCTGATTAACCGCCCTTGCCTTGATTATGCCGTGCTTAACCAGCATGCAAAGTGTTGGTGCGTCTCCGTGATACCTCAACCCCCCGGCGTGAATAGGTGGAGGAATGAAGTCGTGTCCGAGTGTGTACATTTTGAGAAGGGGTGTCAGCCCTGCAGTGTCTCCATAGTCATACCTGTACTCTCCTGCAGTGAGAGTGGGACATGCAGTCGGTTCTACTGCGATAATTTCTAAATCTCCATTCTCTGCATCTTTCACAAAAGGATAGGCAAGTCCGGCAAAATTGCTACCCCCTCCAACACAACCAATAAGCACATCAGGTTTCTCTCCAGCATTTTCAAGCTGAGCTTTTGTTTCGAGTCCAATAACTGTCTGATGGAGTAAAACATGGTTCAAAACGCTTCCAAGGCTGTACTTTGTGTTCTCATTCTTTACGGCATCCTCTATTGCCTCGCTGATGGCTATACCCAAACTTCCGGGATTGTTGGGGTTCTCAGCCAGAATCTTCCTGCCAACCTCAGTTCTATCGCTGGGCGAGGGAACAACCTCTCCACCCCAGGTCTCCATCATCACCCTTCTGTACGGTTTCTGCATGTAGCTGATCCTCACCATGTAAACCGTGCATGCCATATCGAAGAGTTTTGTTGCAAAACACAAAGCGGATCCCCACTGTCCCGCTCCTGTCTCTGTTGTAAGTCTTTCAACTCCTTCTCTGGCATTGTAGTATGCCTGTGCAATGGCGGTGTTTGGCTTGTGACTCCCCGGAGGGCTTGTCCCTTCATACTTGAAGTAAATCCTTGCAGGCGTCTTCAGGACTTTTTCAAGCCTCTCAGCCCTTACCAGTGGAGTTGGACGGTATATTCTGTAGATCTCTCTGACCTCCTCAGGAATTTTTATCCATCTCTCATTGCTCATCTCCTGCTCTATCAGGCTCTTAGGAAAAATGGGCTCTAAATCTTCAGGCTTTACAGGTTCTTTTGTTGCTGGATGAAGCGGTGGAGGGAGAGGTTCCGGTAGATCGGGCAGAATGTTGTACCAGCTTTTCGGAATCTCATCCTCGTCAAGCATTATCTTTTTCATATCACACGGGTGTGTTCATACTATATAAGTTTTCTCATATTATACGGGAACGTTCCCAAAGAAGGGAGAAAAAATTTAAAGCAAGGTGAAAAAGGTGGTATCATGAAACTTGAAAGGTCAGGGAGTCTTTACAGTGTTGCGCTGAACCTGTTTCCGGGTGGTGTTAGCAGTCCGGTGAGAGCTTTCAGGCCGCATCCCTTTTACACGGCTAAGGCAAAGGGAAGCAAGCTCTACGATGTCGACGGCAACGTTTACATTGACTACTGCATGGCCTACGGCCCTTTAATTCTCGGACATGGTAACGAAGCGGTTAAGAGGGCAATTGAAGAACAGCTGGAAAAGGGATGGCTGTACGGCACTCCAGTTGAGCTTGAAATTGAATATGCGAAGCTGATTCAGAAGCACTTCCCGTCAATGGAGATGATGAGGTTCGTAAACACGGGCAGTGAGGCAACGATGGCAGCCCTGAGGGTTGCAAGGGGTTTTACGGGAAGAAAAAAGATTGTTAAGGTTGAGGGGAGCTTTCATGGAGCGCATGATGCGGTTCTTGTGAAGGCTGGAAGCGGGGCAACAACCCATGGCATTCCAAACTCGGCAGGAGTTCCTGAAGATTTTGTGAGGAACACCCTGCAGGTTCCATTCAACGACACTGAAGCTCTTGCTGAGATTCTGGAGAAAAATAAAAATGATGTTGCCGCGTTGATTCTTGAGCCAGTTATGGGGAATTCATCTCTTATAATTCCCGACAATGACTACCTGAAGGAGGTCAGGAAGATAACAGCTGA
>CAZZLE010000214.1:0-11395 GCA_964654595.1 uncultured archaeon
AAGCTACCTTCCTCAATTCTGAGCTTTAGAATCTTCAAATATTTTCTCTCCTCGTCATCCGCATTCTCCCTTGCTCTTTGAAATAAGTCCTTTAGTTCGTGTTTCAGCTCTGCAGTTCCGCTCTTCATTGCAACATTTATCTTTTCAATCAGCTTTTCTCTTGGCAGCTCTTCCATCTCAGCTCTCAAAATTGCCTTGATGAATGCAGCGAGAGCTACATCGCTCTTAATGCACTCCTGTTCATCCATCACTTTAATTTCAAGGCATTTTCTGCTGAATCTGACAATTACACCTCTCGAATTCACCCACTCCCTGCAAAGGACAAAAGCATTTCTCTTTCTCAGCTCTTCATAAATTTGCTCGAGAATTTTCTTGTACTCCCTTAAACTTGCCATCTTTTCTGGAATAACATCGTTGCATATCAGCGGTATCTCCTTCTGATTGATTCTGTAAAAGTATAACCTCGTGTCAACGTAGAACGGCTTTGCCTCGCAAAGCGGTGATGCTGATGCAACTGCAGCGAGGTAAGGTAAGAGGACTCTTAACTTGTTATGGAGCTCAACAGCCTCCTTCTCACTTGAATACGGTATGTTGAGTTGAAAACTCTGTATGTTGAGCCAGCCATGCTGTTTTATGTTAAAAAGTCTGTCATAAGCATCGTAGATTTTTCTGTCTCTGTGATCCCACACTTTTGCATCCTCAAGCTTCAGCAAAGGATGCATACCCAGGCCGAGGAGTTTGTAATTATCGAGATAGCTCAGAAGTTCATTAATTCCTTCCTGCATAATTTCTTCGAACTCAGAAAGACTTTCGAAGGGTTTCGCAGGTTTCAGTTCAATAACGTGCTTTTGAAGCTCCTTACCGACAACTATTCTCCCTACAACAGCCTCATTTGCGATCTTCCTTCTTATTTTCTTAATTATTTCATCTGAAATTGGCAGGGGGTTGAAGTTTTCATCGTTTATCGAAAACTCATGTTCGGGACCGAGCATAAAACCACCTAAGTAAGGTATATCATGGCTGTACCTGTCAGAACGCTCAAAATCGTTAGAGGAAAGCCAACCTTCAGGTACTCGAAGAAGCTAACCGTTATTCCATACTTCTCCGCGTTCTCCACAACTATCAGATTTGCAACGCTCCCTATAATCGTCAGATTTCCTGCAAAGGTCGAGGACATGGCTAAAATGTACCACAGCTCGCCGTTTGTTGCCTGAACTACGGGAGTAACCATCATGACGAACGGAACGTTGCTAACAAGGTTGCTTCCAACAACTGTAAGAAAGCTTATCCAGAAATATGACGCAAGGCTGTCTTCGTAGCTCAGCATGGATATCAAATAACCGCTGTACGATTTCTCGAATCCGTGCATAACTATGAACAGGTTGCAGAAAAGAAGCAGCAGCCCCCAGTCGACCCTTTCCAGAGCCTGTTTGGGTTTTATTCCGCCTATCGCGAAGATAAGAGCAGCGCCAATAAACGCTGCGAGTGATACAGGATAAATTTCAGTTACGAAGAGTAAAAGAACGAATAAAAATACGATCAAGCTTTTTGCAGCAAGTTTTCTGTCAAGGTTTATTTCGATCTCTGCAACCCTGAACTTGTTCAGTTCTTTGCGGTAGATCAAGTAGATGATTGCGTAAGCCATAAAAAGTCCGATAATGCTTATTGGAAACATTTTTGCAAAAAATTCGATGAATCCGATGCCCGATTTCATGCCGATGAGCATGTTCTGCGGGTTTCCGATGATTGTTGCTGCACTGCCAATATTTGCGGAAGTTGCCAGAGCTATTAGAAGGGGAACTGGATTAACTCCCGATGATGCAGCTAAACTTACAACAACAGGAGTCATGAAAACGCATATCGTGTCATTTACGAAGAAGGCTGAAAGAAAACCGGCTGAAAAAACTATGGTGAACAGCAACCTTTTCCCGTTCCCCGAGAATTTCATTATTCTGTAAGCAAGATAATCGAAAAATCCGGCAATGCCAAGGTAAGCCGTCAGAACCATCATCCCGAAAAGCAGAATAATCGTGTTGTAGTCTATTGCTCTAACAGCCTCATCGAGGCTCAAAACACCAAAAGCAAGCATCAAACATGCTCCGATTGTTGACGCTGCGGGTCTGTCCATTTTGAATCTGTCCATCTTGAACTTCTGCACGTTTTGCAGAGAGATGAGAGCATATGTCAGAATGAAGATGAGAAGCTCGATCACGTGAAACCACCTCTCACGTCTTTACTAAGACTTCATCTATGAATTCATTCCCGCACAATTCATCACCGGGCGTAGTTTTTCTGTAAGCTGCCTTCCACACTGCTCTCCTGCATCACTATTTGAGATTCAAACTGCGCAGGCAGTCCATGAAGTCCGTGATATGCACCATTTGTAAACCTGTTAAGGTTAAAAAACCTGAGCTGAGAATGCATGTGGGGTAAATGTATATAACTCATAAGAGATTGAACATCCCTGACAACCGCATGCTTGATTTCATTTTTAACCACCTCCTCGCTCAAAGCGTTATCTTCACTGAAAAGCCTGAGTATTTTCACAGCCATTAGTGAGAGCAGTGATGAAATTAAAAATAGAAAATCATACGACTCCAGGTGAAAGGCTGGAATCTCCAGAAAGCCAAAGGTTGATTCGATGTCCAGTTTTACTGCAAAGTTCGTTGAAAGGAAGAAAGAAGCAATTAAGCCTCCGCTTATTGAACCCGTTGCTGCGCAAACGGATGCAAGTACATTGTTTACAGCATAGTATGAGGCTGAAGAGCCTCTGGGTGTAATCTTTGCGATCACGTTCATGAAAGCTATCGGTGGAACGGATGAGTAGAACCCGTCGAGGATGTAGATCATTATCAGTAATAGCGGGGTGAGCGGATGCTTTTCAGGCATAGTTGTAAATGTGAACAGTAAAACTGCAATTGAGAATGAAACAAAAGATAAGGCTATCACCGGCTTGTTTCCGAACCTGTCCATTATTCTACCAGAAATCCTGAGGAAGTAAATGGAACTGAGCTGACTCAAAGATGCAAGGGCAATTACAACCCATACGGGATAGTTCAGCATGGTGATGACGTAAACTGAAAAGAAGGGTATAGCCATTTCTGAGGCGAATTTCCATAGCGATAAGGCTGAAGTCAGCTTTAAAAAGTTTGAATTCTTAAGAGGTTCTGCTAAACTTCTCCTTCCTCTATGTTCAACCTCCACATCATCAATTCCCCTTATGAAATACAAGCTTACCATTCCGGCAGCGAAAGCTGTTAGAAAGAGGACAGGAAACGTTGCTTTTCCTATTACATTGAATAAGGCAGTAAACAGCAATACAACAAACAGACCTGCGAGCTTGCCGTAAGCAATTCTCTTTGAGTAGAATTCCCCTCTGATGTGGACGGGTATTAGATCACGCATCCATGAGCTCCACGGGACTGTAGAAACTTCTTTGAAAACGTTGTAGATTACAAAAAATGCTATGAACAGCACAACCTCTGAGTGCAGATTGATGAGCAGAGTAACTCCAATTGCGAGTAATGAAGTTCTGGAGATCATATTTGCAAGCAGCGAAACTCTTTTTCTGCTGAATCTTTCTGCAAATACGGCAGAGGGAATCTGAACCAGCTGGGAAATGTACGGAATTGCTGCCACAAGCCCTATCAAAACAGGAGGTGCGTTAATCGATACAAGGTAGGAACTGATTATTGAAACTGTCAGCAGAGAAAACATTATTTGGGAGGCTACTCCGTCCATCAAAAGGTTTCTGAGACTTCTATCCAAGTTTACTCTGTGATTCTCCATAAGGGGTCTCTTCCCATGCACGGTAAACTTTCGGTATTTAAAACTGACGATGGAAGTATCACAAAATTTAGGGCTCTAAAAAGCAATACTTCCGATTCCTGAAGCGCTTAAGAGAAAACTGTAGAAAAATATTTCTCTTATCTGTTTATTGAAAATTTTTATATCATACTTTTTAACCAAATCTGGGCAGCAAGAAAACTTTTGCGAGTCGGAAAACTGATTATACCAAGAAGTTGTGTTAAGTAAACAGGTGCCAAAAAACGACTTAAGAGAGTTACAAGAAAGGAAACTCAGAGCTACCCAAGTTACCCTTCACAAGAAAACAAGATTTAAGAGACAATTATCCTTTTGGAATGTTTGTAGTCCCCTTTCACAAATTGTCAGGTTTCACGCTTCAAGCGGAACAACTTGCAAGCCGACAGTTGTTGGATACACTCAAAACGACATAGATGTGTGGGTCGAATGCTTAGCGAGGGGTTTAGAAACGACATCATGCAGATCGCTTACGGTTACGGCTTTCACTACGTTGCTGAAAAAGTGGAAGCTATTGTCCTCCCGATATCTGCAGGAAATACAGACACAAAGCTAAGGATGGGAATATTTGTGCGAAACCTTGGAGCGAGGAAACTCGTAAGGAGTTATCACCATTATGGAAGATGAAAAGTGTCCTTGCGGTAGAATACTCGGCAGGACGGATGACATGATCATCGTCAGAGGTGTTAATGTGTTCCCAAGTCAGATAGAGCACGTTCTCATGCAGATTCCCGAAGTTGAAGAGCACTACGTGATTTATCTAGACAGGGACGAGAATTGTCTCGATAAAATGACGATTCAGGTTGAGTTGAGTGAAAATGCGAAAATCGACAGAACGACAGATATACTGAACCTCGAAAGGAAGATCGCAGAGATGCTGAAAAGCGTTATCACGGATCACAGCAGTGATTAGAAAAGAGTGTAAAGATAATTAAAGATGCCGACAGTTTCCGCGCTTCCCGCCCCCTCTCGGAAAGCAGTACAACGCGGAACGAGGCGGGGCTTAACTTCCGGGTTCGGAATGAGACCGGGTGTTTCCCCCGCCTCTATGACCGTCGGCATAATCCCTATCACGGGGCGAGATATATATTTTGCGGTCTAGAGTTCGTAAAGTTCTCTATTAACCCAAGGTAGCAGAGCCATTGTAACAGCAATCTCTGTGAGGTTCTCTCTTTTTACCACCTTATTCGTCAGATAGCCAATTGCACCGAAATTCTTTCCCAAATCTTTGATCCCCGTAATTTTTTCCATTACCTTCCCAACCTCGTTCCCTTTTAAAACTTCTTTAACAACGATTTTTGGGTATTCGAATCCTGGGCCAAAACCGATTGTGAATTTTTTGCCGTCGAATACGCAGGCTACTTGGAAATCTAAATAACCCGATAAAGCAAAATCATTTTTAAATAATCCAGCCTCAACACCTACAGAAAAGTCAAAATCCTTTCGGAATGCTTTTTTTGCACGATTTATTGCACCCTTAATTGTATCGTTATCAAACGGCTGAGGAGGAACACCGGAATCAACTTCAAACGGGATCACTTCGACGCTACCAAAGAATTTTCTGAATGCTGCCTCGATCCCTCTCAACTTCGCAGGATTTCTTGTTCCTGCTGCAACCTTCATAGTGCTTCGTAATTTGGATAGAAATATATAGTATCCTCTTTGGAGTATTATTATGCTCGAAGGTATGAAAGTCATTGAAGTCGCTTATTATTATCCAGCACCCTACTGCTGCAAAATTCTCGCAGATTTGGGAGCCGAAGTGATTAAGATAGAGCCCCCACAGGGGGATCCCATGAGATACAGAAAGGAGATTTTTGCAAATTTTAATTACAACAAGAAAATATTAAGAATGGACTTAAAAAAGGAAGAAGATCTGAAGAGATTTTACGATCTTGTTAAGGATGCTGATGTCATCGTCGAGGGATTCAGAGTTGGAGTGGCTAAAAAACTCAAAATAGATTATCAAACTCTTAAGGCTGTTAATCCCTCCATAATCTATTGCTCAATAACTGGATTCGGTCAGCGAGGTGCTGCAAAGCCCGTTCACGATATTAACATTTTAAACCTTTCAGGAGTTTGCTCTGTTACGGGGTTGAAGTTTAACAAGCCAGAAGATCCAAACGTCCAGCTTTCGGATTTTGCCTCCTCCGTTTTTGCTACAATATCCATCTTAGCCGCCTACATCCACAAGTTAAGGACGGGAGAAGGGAAATACATCGACGTTAGCATGTTTAACTCAGCTTTGGCGGCAATACCTCTTCACGTTGCGAGCGTTGGAAATGGAAAAGGCAATATAAAAGATTTCGTTTCAAATCCAGGATACAGAATTTACAAAGCTAAAGATGGCTACGTTTCAATTGGGATTCTTGACGAACCTAGGTTTTGGAAAGAGTTTTGTAAAGTCATCGAATTGGATTACGGAGACATAAGTTTTGATGAAAGAATTAAAAGAGATGAAGAGATTTCCAAGCAAATCGCTGAAAAATTTAAAGAGCTCACAGTGGATCAAATTGAAGAACTGCTAAAAGATCTTCCGTGCGGGGTTGTGAAAGATCTCGAAGAAGCTCTAAAAGATTCGGAGATTATTAAAGAGATATCGTTTGAAAATGAAAGATATATAGTAATAGGATTTCCAGTTCGATTTGAATCGCTGTCATGATTGAAGCGCTTATAGTCTCGGTTTTTGGTCTGCCAACTTACACTATCGCTGGTCCTCGACTAGACTATGGGAATTCTTTTTAGTGGTCTGTCTATTAAACAATCAAATAGGCAACGACTATAGTGAATACTGTTGAAAGGATGTCTGCAAGAGTTGTTATCGTGGGAACGGTGGCGTTATCAGGATCCAGACCGAGTCTATCAAAACCTATTGCCAAAAAATACGCCACCCACATAACACCAAATGTCAGAAGGGGGTAGAGCAGCAAGAATGGTATCACCAGTCCAATATTAGCATTGAGAGTGAGTTTAACAACGCCAATTGCAATTAAATTTGCCAGTAATCCAATCACTGCAGCAAGAATTGTGTAAAGGAAGATTTCAATTGCTGTTGTTTTATTAAAGAGTTTCTCTATTTCTCCTAAGTGTATCCTTGTGGACGTTTTCGTCCCTATTATTGAGCCCAGATTTCCGGTACTGTCAAGTATTGCCGGATACATGACGCTGAAAACTATTGAAGCGTAAATTATCTCACTGTAGCTCTCCAGAAGGGTTCCGGATATGCTCGAAACAAATGCCAGTACAGCAATAATGCTCAGCACTTCAACAAATATCCTTCTCTCTTGTTTTCCAAATCTGGATTTACTGCCAATAATTAATGAGATAGCTATACCAGTGGCCAGGAGGAGATAAAAGATCTTTAAGTCACCCTCGTATAAGAGCATGAAGCCAACCAAGAGCGGAATGGTAACTAAATCAGCAATAGAAGTTACTACAGGTGCTGCCACCGCATCAGGGTCTATTCCTTTCCTGAACGGAATTATGGTGGCTAAGGCGGTTGAGTATCCTAACAGAAGACTCGCAAAAAGGGTGGAAGATATTACAATCAAAAAAACTGCAATTCCGACATCTCCGACTTTAATAACTCCAACAAGCCACAGTATGGTAACGGGAAGCAATGAAAGAAGCAAGGAAATGAAGATGTTTCTGACAACATTTTTTTCTTTCAGAGTTGGTTTCATTTCACCCAGATGGAGCATGGTTGTGAAGCGGGAGGCCAAGGATCCGTATATGTTTCCTCTGAGCCCCATAAGACCGGGGAGAATAACGAGAATTATTGGATACTCAACCATTATTTTCTCAAAGAATTTTCCAAGAAATGCTCCGGCAAAGAAGTCAAGAAGCAAACATAAGAACAGAGCTGGAAATGACGCAACGATAATTTCTCTTAACAACCCCTTTTTCGATGATTTCACTCTGATTACTGCCACCAGCTTCACGCTCCATCTTTTTGTTCCTCCTGCTTCCCTGTCCTGCCAGCTACAGCTCACAGAAATATAAAAAGATTTTGGTGGTTCGGTTTAAGGTCAGAAAATCCAAAATCAAAAGAAGGAATCCAGACTCATCTGTGAAGAACCTTTTAAGGTTGCTTCAGTGTATCCAAACCTTTCCAGTATTCTCAAAACTGATGGTATAATCTGGTTGTCAATGTAATAGTCTTTGTCCAGTTTCTTGACCTCAGTTCCACTTTTAGTTTTAACTTTCAGGTTTTCACCATCAAAGCTCTCGATGAGGTCTGTTGGATATGCTCTATCCCCTATATTCCCCGTACCTCTCACTATGACGTAACCTACTTTCGAGGATACTGGATAGATTATGCCCATTTCTCTCGCCTTTAGTGCCGCTTTGACGTGAGCCTGCATCGATTCGTATTTTGATGGCTTCTTTGTCAACCCCTTGTATATCACGAGCTCTTCGAGAGAGACTTTTCCGTCTTTAATCCTTGATATCACATCTTTAACGAGTAAAAGGGCTTTTTCAGGATTCTTTTCTTTTAGAATAGTCTCTATGACCTCCCTCTGAACTTTCTTTGCCAGCTCGCACCAGTCACCCCTTCTAACCTCCAGCCCCCTGACCACAAGCCTGCCATCTTCTGTAAGCCCGGCATATCTCTTCTTTTCAACGAAAAAGATGGACGAGTAGTACTCATCAACCTCAATCTGTATTGGCAGGTCTTCATGAAGCTTTGCTATCAGCATTTCAACATCTTCTCTGGTCATTCCTTGCTTTGTGATAAAAATGCTGTCCGTATCACCGTAAAGAACCTTGAATCCCATGTTTTCAGCAATTTTTGCTGATTTCTTTATGAAATACCTGCCCCAGGCGGCTGTTGCTTCTGCACATTGATGGCAGTACCATCTCGCAAGGTTCCAGCCCATGTAGCCGTAAAATGAGTTGGTCAGAACTTTCAGGGTTTGCTGCTTTATATCAAGAAGCTTGTATTCTGAGCTTTCTGGATCGAGCTTCTTGAGTTCTGCTTTAATCTCTCTCCTTTTTTCTATAAGCATTCTGAGAATTCTTTTGAAAAATCCATCAGGGGTTTTTCTGAACCTGTGACCAACTTCTGGTGCTTCGTAGCAGTCCTCTTTGCATGCGTAGGTATCCGGGCTTACGTTGAATGTGATCATTATTGAGGGGTACATGCTGGCAAAGTCGAGACACACAACATTTTCGTGCAAACCTCTTTCAGGCTCAAGAACGAAAGCTCCCTCATAGCTCTCGGCATGTTCTGGAGGGTTGGGGGCAATCTCACCGATCTTCTTGGCCTCGCTAAGCAGCAACCAGTCAACCTGCTTTCCCCTGCCGGTTCTCGTTACATCATCCACCGGAATCCTTATCATTTTTGAGAGCTCGTAGTGCATTGGTAAAAGTTCTCTGGCAATCAGATAGGTGTTTATGGCATCCTGTCTGGCATATGCCAAAACCCTCTCCTTTTCTCCCCTGATCCAGTATCTGTAAATATCCTTGGCCTCAATGTCTGCAATCTCTATCCTTGTTCCAAGATACTCGGCAACGTTTTCCAGCTTCTTTATCTTTATGTCCGAAATTCTCATCGCTATATCGTAAAGGTCAACGTTCAGCCTTCCTGTTATCTTGGGTCTTCCGCCTCTGAAATCGATGTTGGAGCCATCTCTCCCAATGTTGAGAGGTATGTTCCACTTCTCAGCCCTTTTCCTCAGGTATGGCCAGTCGAAGGCATCCTGATTGTATCCTACAATTATGTCCGGATCATACTTCTTCACAAGCTTCACGAAATCAGATATGATTTTCCTCTCGTCTCCGGTAAGAATTGATTCACCCTCATCGGTTTTTACCGAGATGATTATGATTGGGTCATTCTCCGGTTCGGGCATACCGAATGATGAGAGCATTTCACAGTCAAAGGCAAGCAACCTGAGATCAGGAAACCCAATTCTCGGAATTCTCTCCACTTTCTCAACTTTGTAACTTCTTAGAACCCCTTCAATCTTTTCTCCCTCAACCGCTATACCATCCATGCATGCAAGGTCTTTATCAATAAGATATCTGTACGCGAAGGGGATGTCGGCTTCCCTTACATCTCCAAACTGGCTCAAATAATCCCTGAGCTTTGGGACTTGCTGCGGGTGGAAAGCGTGGACAATGTAACCCTCAACTTCTCTGCCCAAAGACTTCAGCCTGACCTTCTCGTAAGATTTTACCCTGATCACTTCCTTTTTCGTCGAAACACTCGCATTCTTGAGAACATCTTCATCAACACCGATAACATAAAAATAGGGGTCGAAGTTGTAATCATATGCAACAAAAATACCGTCATCATCCTTGCACCACAGCCTAACAACAGCCTTACCACCTACAGTTTCGTAGTCGGCATCTATGAGCCAGCCCTCAACTCTTTCCATCCAAACAACCTATGCTGAAAAGGATTTAAAGTTTAATGATTGATGGCGGATGTTTTTAAAGTAAAAAAATTCAAATTTCCTTAAGTTTCTCTCTCAGTTTTCTGGCGCAATTTATGCTCACATCCATCAGATCATCGAGAAGTTTCTCGTCAAGCAGGTAACCACCGCTTTTCTGCATTGCAACAATGTTGTCATCCTTATCTGTAGTGATTGTCAGAGTTGAGTCCCCAACACTCATTTCATCCCTGCTTGGATCCACAAGATACTTGTTCCCCACAACGAGTGATGTAACAGATACCGGAAGATCTCTGACCGGAAGCAGGAAGTCTTCTCCCAGTTCAAACCTCTCAGCCGGAACTTTTGTGTTCATCAGTGCAGCGATTGCAGCGAGTGCTGATGCATCCTGCAGGTTCCCATCATCGTCGAGAGCGTGGATGTCCACGAAAACTATCCAGACCTTCTCCCCTTCTTCAATAACAAGCTTCGATAAATCAACAGCCTCGCTCTCCCTTATACCCCTGTCCACCACTCTTGCAAGCTCGATGGAGTTCTCATCCGGAGGTCCTGGCTCGAATGTTGGTGAGGCCAGTGGAACGAGTTCGGCATTTACGATGATAACACCCCTGTCCGGTGTGTCGGGGTAAGGCTCTCCCGGCTGCATCTTGACTCCTACCATCACCTGGGTGTCACCAAGCTTAACCAGTGCCGAACCTTCTGCCTTTTCTACGACATTTGTTGTAATCTCTATGTTCCTGAACTCATCAAAACTTCTACCGTCTATTCTTTCATTGTCCTTGAGCTTTGAGAGAACGTAGTCGCGCTTTATGTCAACCAGAATGTCGTCAGGCATCTTCATCACCCTCTGCTATTTCGTCCATTTCCTCTCCTACCTTTATGTATCTTCTGAGTATCGCTTCCCTCTGCATTTGGTAAATCTGAAGCGCACCCTTCTTTGCAAGCTCTATCGCCTGCCTTATCTCATCCCTGGTCATTCTTCCATCCATCTGAAGCAGCGCTATTGACTCAATTCTGCCGTTCCTGATTAGAAACGCAAAGGGCATGTCCGCTTCACCGAAATTGTCCTCCTCCTTCATCGGGTCTAAGATGAGGTGTCCGTCAGCCTTACCCACGGCAACTGAGGTAATCATTCCTTTCATGGGCACTCCAGCATCAACGAGAGCCACACTTGC
>CAZZLE010000215.1:0-3025 GCA_964654595.1 uncultured archaeon
TAGCAAGCCATATAACAGCTATTGCATTCTCATTGCCATGGATGTTGTTGTAATTGGCGGGGGTGCAGCTGGTTTAAAGGCTGCTTCGAGAATCAGGAGAAAAGATGGTAACGCAAACATCACAGTTGTTGAAGCTGGAAAGTACATCTCTCTCGGTAAATGCGGATTGCCTTACTATGTCGGCGGACTTGTTCATGAGCTGGATGATCTGAGAAAAACTACATACGGGGCTGTGAGGGATGAAGAGTTCTTCAGGAAACTAAAAAACATTGACGTTCTGTCTGAAACCGTTGCAACAGAAATAGACAGGAAAAGGAAGGTGGTAAAAATTGAGAGAAGAGGTTCTGAAGACGAACTCGGTTATGATTACCTTGTAATTGCAACAGGTGCAAGGCCTTTGAAGCCACCAATTGAGGGAATAAATGCTGAGGGTGTCACGACTTTTGCAACACCGGAGGATGCTGAGAAAATCATAGAGATGTGGGAAGAGGGGGCAGAAAAGGCAGTTATAATAGGAGCGGGGTTCATAGGGCTTGAATCTGCAGAAGCGCTGAGAAATCTGGACATGGAGGTTACGGTGATAGAGATGATGGACAGAGTTGCACCTGCAATGCTTGATAAAGAAATGGCAATCCTTGTGGAGAATCATTTGAGGGAGAAGGGTGTAAAGGTTCTGACCTCAACGAGGGTGGAGAAGATTGTAACAGAAAACGGTAAAGTGGGGGCTGTGATTGCAAACGGTAGGGAGTATCCGGCAGACATCGTTATTGTTGCAGCGGGAATCAAACCCAACAGCGAGATTGCAGAAAAAGCAGGGCTGAAGATAGGTGAGACAGGGGGAATTTGGGTTGACGAATACATGAGAACAAGCGATGAGAGCATTTATGCGGGTGGAGACTGCGTTGAGACCACGTTCCTTTTAACGGGTGAGAAGATTATCGCCCCATTTGGAGACGTTGCAAACAAGCAGGGGAGAGTTATTGGTGAAAACATAACCGGAGGAAAGGCCATTTTCCCGGGTGTGATTGGAACGGCCATTTTTAAGGTTTTTGATCTAACGGTCGCTTCAGCGGGAGTTAATGAAGAGAAAGCCAAGAAAGCAGGTTTTGACTACTTTACAGTCCTTGCTCCATCAGCCGACAGAGCTCATTACTACCCCCAGACAAGCTACATCAGGCTAAAGCTAATTGTTGAAAAGGGGTCATGGAGAGTCATAGGAGTTCAGGGTGCTGGAATGGGTGAGGTGGCAAAGAGAATTGATGTTCTCAGCACAGCAATTCAGGCTGGAATGACAATCGACCAGCTTTCAAACATTGATCTGGCCTATGCTCCTCCCTACTCTCCAGCACTTGATCCTGTAATAAACATTGCAAACGTGGCGATGAATAAAAGAGACGGGTTGTTTGAAGGTATAAACGTATTTGAGCTGAAGGAGAAGCTGGAAAAGGAGGATGTTGTCGTTGTTGATGTGAGGAGCGAAGAGGAGTTTAAGGGTGCAAGAATCAGGTCAGAAAAGGTCATGAACATCCCACTCCTTGAGCTTAGGGAGAGGCTTAACGAGCTGCCAAGAGACAAGGAGATTATTTTAGTTTGTTCATTGGGTCTTAGAAGTTTCGAGGGAGCAAGGATTCTTAAAAATGCTGGATTTGAGAAAGTGAAAATTCTGGAGGGCGGAATGGCATTCTGGTTTGAGTGACTTAATTTCCATTTTTTACCGCGTAGACTCGCGGGATACGAAATCAGTGATTCCGCAACCCTTATTTAATCATTTTCCTTAAAAACACTATGTTCACCCCCGCTGCCATTGCAGTTGACATTGATGGAACCCTCACTGACAGAAAGAGGGCTCTTAACTGCAGGGCTGTTGAAGCTCTTCGCAAGGTAAGGATTCCGGTAATACTGGCCACCGGGAATATTTCATGTTTTGCAAGGGCTGCAGCAAAGCTGATTGGAGTTTCAGATGTTGTAATTTGCGAGAATGGAGGCGTTGTGAGGTTCGAGTATGATGGAGAAGACATGGTTCTTGGCGACAAGAGGAAATGTCTTGAAGCTGTTAAGGTGCTGGAGAAGCACTTCGAAGTGGAACTTCTCGATTTCGAGTACAGAAAATCGGAGATATGCATGAGGAGAAATTTTGACATAGAAGAGGGGAGAAAGCTGATCGAGGGAATGGGAGTTAAGCTTGTGGATTCGGGCTTTGCCTACCATGTTATGGATGAACAGGTGAGCAAGGGAAAGGCGTTGGAGTTTGTAGCGGAGAAGCTTGGGATTGATATCACAAAGTTTGCTGTCATCGGCGATTCTGAGAATGATATTGAGATGTTCAGTGTTGCTGGCTTTGGTATTGCAGTTGCCAACGCTGATGAGAGGTTAAAGGAGCATGCGGACTTAATCACACCATCTCCAGACGGTGAAGGGGTTGTTGAGGCTTTGCAATTCCTGGGATTGCTGCAGTAAGCCTCCTGAAGTCTTTTCCTCCTGTAGAAAGTCTGACAGCCTCCTCTACAAGTTCTGTTACGGCAGGCTTTTTATCCTTCTTGATAATTAAATTGGGGCAGAAGGTGTCTGCATAAACGTAAAACTCCTCCCCTTCAAGCACAAAAATCGCATCCTCCTCACCCTTTCTTCTCACAACGAACGGAAAAGTTTTGCAGGAAATTGGCTTTAACTCATTCTGGAGAGAGCAGAGTCTCCCGGACTGGAAGGGACATCTGTCGCCGATCTTTCGAATGTAAAATTTCCCGCCTCTGTCCTCAACCATCCCCGTATTTCTGAGTTTTAAATACTCGTAGGCTGTTAACCTTGGCCTGTAAAATCTGCAGCACATCCCGCAGGCATCGCAGTGCCAGGAAGCGACCCGCTTCCATGGCACATACATGCTGCAAAATCCACCCGAGGATTGATGTAGGTTTTGGTTTTAAGTCCGGTTAACCCCCCAACCGCCTTCATTACCCGGTTTTTTGTAGATTTTCTCTTTCAGGCTTATGCATTCAAACCTGTCTTTAAATTCAGCTGGAAGTGTTTC
>CAZZLE010000216.1:0-3607 GCA_964654595.1 uncultured archaeon
CCTATGCTTTCCCTGCGCATCGGTCTTCTCCGCCTGTTGCCCCACGTCCTTTCCACCTTCAGCCCCCCCCCCTTTACGGCACTTTCACAGCTGGCTCACCCCATACTTTCCCCCCTCTCCGTGGTGCCGCCCAACTTTCTCTCCCCCCTCCTTTTTTTAAAATTCAAAGCCCCCCCTCTTTCCACCCCCATCCCCCTCCCCTTCTCCTCCCCTCGCCTTTCTCCCTTCCCCCCTAACACCCCTCTATTCCTAAATTCTCCCGTCCGTCTGAGGCAGGTCTATTGACTCAATTCTGCCTTTCCTGATTAGAAACGCAAAGGGCATGTCCGCTTCACCGAAATTGTCCTCCTCCTTCATCGGGTCTAAGATGAGATGTCCGTCAGCCTTACCCACGGCAACTGAGGTAATCATTCCTTTCATGGGCACTCCAGCATCAACGAGAGCCACACTTGCAGCGTTCAGGCATGCTGTCCTGCTTCCAGCATCTGCCTGCAGGACCTCAACAAAAATATCAATTGCACTTCTTGGAAAAAGCTCCTTCATTATAACTGCCTCAAAAGCTTCCTTGCTAACTTTTGATATTTCAACACTCCTCCTGTCCGGCCCTGGCCTTTTTCTTTCCTCAACGCTGAAAGGAGCCATGTTGTATCTGTATCTGATAACAGCCTTGCTTGGATCCTGAAGATGTCTCGGATGTACCTCTCTTGGACCGAAAACCGCTGCAATTACTTTGTTTTTACCCATTTCAAGGTAGCACGATCCATCAGCTCTCTTCAATACACTCGCCTCGATTTTGATTGGTCTGAGTTCATCAAATCTTCTTCCATCAAGTCTCAAACCATCCACGATTAACCTTTCGGGTTTCTCATTGAATTCCGACATCCGCCTTCCTCCTCTTTATAAATTCAGCAACCCTGTCTGTTAAACCTTCCGTATGCGCTTCCTGCTCTATAAGGTAGATCGCTTCCTCAGCAATTGAAACCTTTCTGCGATCTCCGTTGACCCATATCAAACCATTCTGCCCTACAACTATCTGAACGTCAAGCTCGCTTTTCAGAAGCTTTATCATGCTCCCCTTTTTACCTATTACTCTCGGAACCCTCGCTGGATTGATGGCAACAATTCTCCCAAACCTTATGGGACGGCATATTCTGTCCTTCATCGTCAGGGTGACCTTCATTTTGGGATCGATGTTTAGAACCTTGGTTATGATTGCATCACCTATGTCGAGCACTTCATTCGGTTTTTTATTTGGCTTCATTTCCGGATTTTCGCCTACAGGTAGAAAGGCCTGATAGGGTGAGTAGATGTCAACCGCCCAGCCATTGGCTGCAACCTCTCTGATTATACCGACAACCACATCTCCTACTGAAGGGGTGTATCTGCCTTTCAGCGGTATAACTTTGACCTGAGTTTCAGTCTGGTCGAAAAGACCTATTATTTTTGCGTAAACTCTTCCACCTTCAACATACGTTCCATGTCCTGCCGCACGTGGATTTGTTGAAAGCAAATCTCCTGGCAGTACTATCTTCCTCATTATCCTATCCTCCTCAGGATTTTTGTCAAAGCTTCACCTTTCGTGACCTTCCCGAGCAAATCCATCAGGTCTCCATACATTCCTGAAGGAATGCGCATAACACATATCCAGCTTCCATCTTTCTGCCATTCCTCCTTTGTTATTCCTCCAAAATTGTAAAGTGCTGAAATTGCTTTCCCTGTGTATTCGGGCGGTATCTTGATAGCTATCTCCATTTCCTCGAACTTCAGCGGAAGAATTGGCTTCAGGGCTTTAACTATGTCCTTCACCTGTGCCTCAACAGACTTGAAGATGTCAATGTGAACCTTTGCCTCCTCCATAGCCCTTTCAATTCTCGATGGCGGGTGTGGAGCGTTCGTTCTTGGATCAATCGTGTTTCGGCTGATGAAGTGGACTATCTGCTTTCTTTTTGCCTCAAGCATTTCCCTTCTCTGTTCGGCGGTAATCTGCACCTCCCCTTCAGTTATTATTATTTTGGCAATTTCAAATATGTTCTCCGTTCCAAATGCTTTTCTCAGCTCCTCTGCCGATGCTCTTTCTCCCTTTCTTGCATCCTTGAAGATTTCTTCAGCAGCGAGAAGCTCCTCCATACTGACCTCTTTGCCTTCCTTGAGGTCTCTGGCCAGGTAAGGATCAACGAGGACTTCGAACTCCTCTCCTCCTTTCCTGAGCCTTGCAATTACAGCCCTGTCGAGGGATACCATACTTCACTTCTTCAGCATTTCCCTAATTCTCTCATTGACTCTCTCAATGTAGGGTCTGAGCTCTTCTGCTGTCATGTCTTTGAAAGATCTGTCATCAACTTTAACGTAGCCCACCTCAACGTTCTCAGGGACGAGTTCTGATTCGATTGAGAGACCCATAGCAACAAGTCCGAGAATCAGAGCATCATCAAAGCTGAGATCTTCTCGATATTCCTTCTCAAAGAACTCCGTTACAGTGTTTCTTCCCATCCCTATCGCTGTTGCCTTGTACTCAAGCAATGCACCGCTTGGATCAGTCTCGTAAAGCTTTGGCACCTCATCAACTCCAGCAATGAGCAGAGAGACCCCAAAGGGTCTTACCCCTCCATACTGCGTATACTGCTGTTTGAAGTCACAGATTCTTTTTGCAAGTTCCTTGACCGTTATTGGCTCATCATAGGTTAACCTGTTAATCTGAGCCTCAATCCTCGCCCTGTCAATAAGAATCCTCGCATCCGCTACTAAGCCAGACGTCGCGGCGCAGATGTGCTCATCTATCTTGTAGATTTTCTCGATCGTGTCCGCTTCAAGAAGCCTGCTGCCAACTCTTTTGTCTGCTATCAGGATAACACCTTCTCTGCACTTGATGCCAATTGCAGTAGCGCCTCTTTTAACGGCTTCTCTGGCATATTCTACCTGAAAAAGTCTTCCATCTGGGCTGAATACTGTTATGGCTCTATCATATCCCATTTGCGGTAAATGCATTTTCACACCTCCAAATACTTTCTTCTACACCTTTTTAATGTACCGCTAACACCTACTGTCAGCGGTATTACCCTTACATCTCCAACTTTAGTCAGTAAGGTGAAGGCCACCATTACCTTGTCGAGAGCTTCCCTGTGGCACTTTATTATCCCTCTTTCTCCGTCAAAGCTTTCCACTCTCAGTCCGCTTGCTGCGAAACACTCACCAAACAGGCTGAGCATTTTCTCCGCCAAAGCACGGGAAAGTGACCTCTCGTCTATCTTCCCTTCAGCTGTAATTTTGAAGGCAATATATCTTTTTCTGCTCCTCAGTGATGGTGGTAAACCTTTCACAATCTCTCCACTGCATAAGGTGAAAAAAAGTTTGTGATGATTGTAGAAAATGCTGCAAGACCTAGGCACATCATCATGCTTATGTATGGCAGCCGTGAGAGGGCAAGGAACTTTGCCAGCATCCCCATGGAAGCTAAGTATGCCATGAGAGCCACGAATAAGAAAAAGCCCAATCCAAAGCAAGTGCTTCTCTGAAGTTTTTGGAGAAATACCCTGCAATCAGACGGTTTTTGATGTAGTAGCTCACACCCTCACTATACGCAACCAGAAGATCACAATTTCCGAGTCTT
>CAZZLE010000217.1:0-1561 GCA_964654595.1 uncultured archaeon
GTTCGTAAAGAACTTCCTCAACCTCTCTTGGATAGATGTTGTAACCTCCAGCAATTATCATTTCCTTCTTTCTGTCAACGATGTAGAAGTATCCGTCCTCATCCATCTTTGCCATGTCGCCTGTGAGAAGCCAGCCGTTGATCAGGGTTTTTTCAGTTTCCTCATCCATCATCCAGTATCCCTTCATGACCTGAGGACCGTAAATGGCGAGTTCTCCAATTTCTCCGGGAGGGAGAATGTATCCATCCTCATCAACAACAACCGCAATGGTGTCGGGATAGGGCACTCCTATGCTTCCAGCCTTGTTCAAGCCGTACAGCGGGTTGCAGTGTGTCACCGGTGATGCTTCACTCAGTCCGTAACCCTCAACAAGCTTACCTCCCGCGACCTCTTCCCATCTTCTCTTAACCTCAACAGGAAGCGGTGCTGCTCCACTTACACATACCCTCAGGCTTCTCAGGTTATATTTGCCGAGTTTTGGATGGTTGAGCATGGCTATGAACATTGTCGGAACTCCGGTAAATGTGGTGGCTCTGTACTTGTGAACGGCTCTCATTATTGCCTCAACGTCTCTTGGGTCAGGGATTGGGATAACCTTCATCCTCAGAACTGCTGATGCGTTGAGCATCGTCATTCCGTATACGTGGAAGACGGGAAGACAGCCCACCGCCACATCTTCTGGTGTTGTTCTCGTATCCCACTCAGCAACCTGATATGCATTCACAACGAGATTGTAGTGTGTGAGCATCACACCTTTCGGAAAGCCTGTTGTACCGCCAGTGTACTGGAACATTGCCACATCTTCTTTCGGGTCAATTTCTTCTCTTTTATCCGTCTTTTCATGCTTCAGAACGTCCTGCCAGAAAACAACCTCCTTCCTTTTGTCAATGTCAATTTTGCCCACCATCTTCTTCTTCAGGAAAGCCCTGAAAAGGGCGCTCATTACAAAACCCAGAAAGTCCTCAATTCTGCAAATCACGACCATTTCGAGCGTGCCATCCTCAATCAGGGGCCTGATTCTCGGATACATTCCCTCGAACGCAAACATCCTCGTAGCTCTGCTGTTTTTCACAATGTACCTTATTTCCCTCTCCGTGTAAATCGGATTGCACTGCACAACTATGCCTCCCACCTTGTAAATACCGTTGGCAATGATTGCGTAGTGAGGAGTATTCGGCAAGGCAACAACAATTCTGTCCCCCTTCTCCACGCCGATGCTAAAGAGAAAGCTGGCTACCTTATCTGAAGCTTCCTTCATCTGCCTGTAAGTCCACTTTGTTCCGAAAAACTCAAAACAGATTTTGTCTGGATCTGAAGCTGCGGCATCATCCAGAATTTTATATGCCGGCATTACCGGGTAATCGATGCTTGCCCTCACGCCCTCATCGTAAAATTTCGTCCAGACCCTGTTTATTTTAGTCACATCCACCTCTCTGATGTTTTCCCCTTCCACGCCGAGTACATTCATGATAGAAGTTTATAAGGGTTTTTTAAAAACTTTTCCCTTTTCTGCACATCAAGATTAAAAAATCTGGTGTGCTCTGCCTGAAAATGGAAATGA
>CAZZLE010000218.1:0-1519 GCA_964654595.1 uncultured archaeon
TGCGAGTCTGAGGACAATGAAATTGCGAGAAGAAATCTTGAGGCGATACTGAAGAACATTGATGCTGCAAAGAAGCTTGGCGTTCCGATGTGCCAGGATACAGGTATTCCGGTATTTTTCGTGAGTTTGGGAAAAGAACTATATCTGGATTTCGACTTAAAGGGCGCCATAGTTGAAGGTGTGAGAAGGGCTACTGTTGAAATACCGCTAAGACCAAATGCAGTGCATCCGATAACAAGAGAGAACAGCGGTGATAATACCGGAATGCACATCCCGCAGATAAACATTGATCTCGTTGATGGAGATGAGCTCAGGATAGTGGTAATGCCAAAGGGGGCGGGAAGCGAGAACGTTTCAGCTTTGAAGATGATGCTGCCAACCGAGGTGGATAGGATAAAGGATTTCGTGGTGGAAACTGTAAAAAAAGCCGGAGGAAAGCCCTGTCCACCGGTTTTCGTTGGTGTTGGGGTAGGCGGAACATTTGACGGAGCTGCAAAGCTTGCAAAAAAGGCACTGCTAAGAAACGTTCTTGAAATGAATGATTTTGAGCTGGAAATTCTTGAAGCTGTAAATGAGCTTGGGATAGGAGCTATGGGGCTTGGAGGAAGAAACACGGCATTGGCTGTTCTGGTTGAAATGGCTCACTGCCATACAGCCTCACTGCCTGTGGCAGTGAATATACAGTGCTGGGCAAACAGGAGGGCTGAGGTTGTTTTGAGGTGATGGGATGCAGCTGAGTGATGGAATTGAGCTGAAAACACCACTGAGAAAGGAAGAAGTTTTAAGGCTGAAGGTGGGGGATACGGTTTATGTTACAGGAGAGATCTTCACTGCCAGAGATGAAGCACATGCAAGAGCTTTGGAGTGGATGGAGGAGGGAAAAGAGCTTCCTTTCAGCTTTAACAGGGGTGTGGTTTACCACTGCGGGCCTCTGGTTAAGGACTGGAAGGTTATTTCAGCGGGACCAACAACTTCCGCAAGAATGAACCCGTTCACGGCAAAAATTCTTGAGAGGGTTGAGTGCATGGCCATAATTGGCAAGGGAGGCATGAGTGAGGAGGTCGTTAACGCAATGAAGGGCAAAGCAGTTTATCTGGCTTTTACCGGAGGTGCTGGAGCTCTGGCTGCACAGAGTGTCAGGAGAATTAAGGGAGTTGTTTGGGATGACTTAGGAATGCCGGAAGCGGTGTGGATTCTTGAGGTTGAGCGGTTTGGTCCTTGCATCGTTGCAATCGATGCACACGGAAACAGCCTTTACCGGAGGTAAATTTCAATTTTTCAGCCCCCGTGGGGTAGAGGATATCCTGGTGGCCTTCGGAGCCACAGACCCGGGTTCGATTCCCGGCGGGGGCGTGCAAAAATTTTTTTATTGAATTTACCATTTTTTGCGTATGAAAACGATTATACTTGCGGGTGGAAAAGGAACAAGGATATGGCCTCTCAGCAGAGAGCTTATGCCAAAGCAGTTCATCAGGCTTTTCTCAGAATCTTTATTTCAGAAAACCGTTAGAAGAGCCCT
>CAZZLE010000219.1:0-5301 GCA_964654595.1 uncultured archaeon
AGTGTGAAGAAAACAAAACCGTATATCGCATACTGGGTTACAGATGAGTAGCCAGCGGTTATTATGATCTGAAATATATCAGTACCAACGGTTGTAAAAGATGAGACACCGAGAACGTACACGTACATCGGGAACGTAAGAAATCCGCCCCCAACACCCATTATCGCACTTACAAGACCAACAATAAATCCGCAACCAATCACGAACCACGCCGAAACTTTTCGTCCGCCGAGTTCCTGGTCGAAGTTGATGACCGGTGGAATTTCAATTGATTGAACTCTGCGTGCAAGAGACGTCATCCCTATGACCTGCTGTCCACCATCAGTTGCAGTTGGAGAGCTTTTTCCGAATTCTGCTGACATCTTTCTGAGTCTAAGGAAGTCGTATGTTGCAAAGATGCCGAGGAAGCCGAGTAGGAACACATATACAATGTTGATAAATATATCACTGAGAACAGGATTCATGTAGTAAATTTCCCTGTTTATATACCCACCAACAGTTGCTCCGGTCACTGAACCGATAACGAATGCAATTGCGAGCGCCACGCAGACATTTCCGAGTTTTTTGTGAACAACAGTTCCCATTATAGACTTGGCGAATATATGAAACTGGTCGGTGCCTACTGCTATAATCCCTTTAACTCCCACGCTCATCAGGGCTGGAGTTATTATAAAGCCGCCTCCAGCTCCGATACAGCCAGTAACCAGTCCTGCAGCGAGTCCTATAAGAATGGATACAATAAGCATTTCGTTTGTAAAATGCACGGGTCCGAAAGTATTTTTGCCACCAAGAACTGATGGAAGGTCTGCAGCAACCACGGGATAGAGCAGCAGAGGTATGGTAACTAAAACCATTACTGTTGCAAGTCTTCTTCTGTCTCGTATAATGTTCATCGACGTTTCGTAGTCCCATTTGGCGTAATAGTAAGCTCCGGCCATCGCCATTTCATATGCATTTCTTAACTTCTGGAACAGGCTCATACTCACCACCCGTTGTATGCAGCCATCATACTTTACAATACATAATATGAGAGAGGACGTATTTATATTTTTTCGACATAATCTATAATATTGTTGCATAATCATTGAGAATCCTTACAAGAATATAGCATATTACAACCACCATGCATACCGAAAAAGGCAAGAAAAATTTTATAAAAAGGATAGTGAAACTAAGATTAATGGAGATGAAAAGACTCACGGTTACACTTGATGAGGATGCTATAAACAAACTTGAAGAACTGGCCAAGCGTGAAAGCAGAAGTTTGTCTGAGATAGTGAGATCTGCCATTTCATGTTACTACAGTTTGAGCTTCTCGGATTTTTCGAACACTGAATATCTGGCAGAATTTCTGGATTTAGTGGCCAGCAGAGAACACGTAGTTGTTGATTCCGGTCTCTGGACTGCGATGCTTGACGTTATAAACGATGCTGCAGGCGAGGATTTCTGGAAAATCGTTAAGGCAGTTGGTGTTGAGTATGGACTCCAGTACAAAGAAAGTAGCAAGTTAAAACCAAAAGAAATCTTGAAACACCTTGAAGTTGAAAACTGGTTCAAAGTCAAAACGATAAGTGAAAATACCTTCACTGTTGTGCTTAATATGAGAGCTGCAAGCAAGCTTGCATTGAAATTTTTGGAGGGACTTTTTGAAGCTCTCGGACTTGAAACAGAGATGCACGAAGGTCTCAGAAAAATAATAATAAAAATTAAAGACGATACTCGCAAATCCTCCGTAAAGGATCGCTAACAACGCCGCTGCTATCTTTTTCTCCCTGCCGTAGTGTCTCTAAGCCTTATTCTAACATCAACCACTTCAGCAGCTTTTTCATTTACAACCACGGGATTGCAGTCTATTTCCACAATTTCAGAAAAATCTTCCACGAGCAAGTTTATCCTTAATATTGCATCCACAAATGCATCCACGTTTACGGGTTTTCGTCCTCTGTAACCGGTAAGCAAGGAATATGATCTGAGACTCTTTACCATTTCAACCGCTTCACTTCTTGTTATTGGTGTAACTCTGGCGGAAACGTCGCTGAAAATCTCAACGAATATTCCACCAGCTCCACAGGTTATTATGGGTCCAAAAGTCCGGTCCTCGCTCATTCCAATGTACATCTCTACCCCTTCTGCCATTTTCTGAAACATTACTCCCTCAACATCAAACTGACTCAATCTTTCAACCATATTCTTTGCAAATTCAACAGCTTCTTCACCCTCCAGGTTGGTTTTAACAGCTCCCAGATCTGTCTTGTGAACTATTTTTTCTGAAACAGCTTTAACTGCCACCTTTCCGAGTTTCTGAACTTTCTCCAGCACAAATTTGTCATTATAAAGCTCACTTAATGTGAAGAAAGCGTATTCCGGAACACTCATACCGTAGCATTTCAGAAGTTCAAAAGCCTTATCTGCCCTCATCCATTCTCGGTCGAGAGAATCTGCAATTATAGCTGCAGCCCTGTCTCTGTCTACTTCAAAGCTCGGAATCGACTCTTTTGGTTTTAATCTCCACAATGCATAATCCGCAGTTTTTCCAAGAACCTTTGCAGCCAGATTCGGATAAACAAAGACGGGAACGGAAAATCCTTCATCCGAAATAAAGCTGCCCTCTGTATCGGTTCCGGCATATATCATTATCACAGGCTTTCCGAGGCTGTTTGCAAATTTTGTGGCATTTAAGATTGCGTTTTTCACCGTGTTGGCTTCTTCAGTGCTTACAGCCTGGGCAAAGATTGCGATTATTGAGTCAATGCTCCCATCCTCAGCCACAACCTTCAAAGTCTTCTCGTACTCTTCTCCTCCTGCTGCTGCAGTCATGTCAACTGGATTTTTTACGCTGGCCATTTTTGGCAAAAACTCTTTGAGCAGTCTTTGAGTTTCATTGCTGAGCTCCGGAATATTTAATCCGACCTGCTCACACCAGTCAGCTGTTATCGCTCCGAGACCACCACCATTTGTCACTATTGCAACATTCTTACCTCCCGGCAGAGGCTGGCTTAGCAGAAATGCCGCCACACCGAAAAGTTCATCGAGGGAGCTTGCTCTGATAATACCTACCTGTTTGAAAAACGAGTCAACCACGAAACTGGATGTGGAGATTATGGATCCAGTGTGTGACGCGACAGCCTTTGCACCTGCTGGAGTAATCCCGGAAGCTAAAGCAAGTATTGGTTTTTTCCTCGAAACCCTTTTTGCCAATCTCGCAAACTTTCTCGGATTGCCGAATGATTCCAAGTAAAGCATAATCACGTCAGTCTTTTCGTCATCCTCCCAGTATTCTATTAAGTCATTGCTCGAAATATCTGCCTTGTTGCCGAGAGATACAAAGTACGAGAGACCAAGCCCATGAGAATTAACAAACTCCATAATTGCAAGCCCTACAGCTCCACTCTGAGATGCAAAACCTATCCTACCTTCCATGGGAGGTTTGGGGGCAAAGGTGGCGTTCAACCTTATCTCCGGATCTGTAACGAGAATGCCCATGCAGTTGGGTCCTATGAGTCTCATTCCGTAAGTTCTGCAGATTTCAAGGAGCTTCTCCTGTCTCTTTTTACCCTCCTCACCAACCTCTGCAAAACCCGCTGAAAGAATAACCAGAGCCTTTACACCTTTCCTCCCGCACTCTTCTGCAACCTCAATAACCTCCTCCGCAGGTACAGAGATAACAGCAAGGTCAATTTCGTCCGGAATATCACCAATAGAGGGGTAACTTTTAATACCCTGTACAGAGTGGGCTTTACTGTTTACAGGATATATCGTTCCCGTATAGCCGTAGACAAGCATGTTGTACAGGGTTTTGCCACCCACTTTCTTTCTATCTCTTGATGCACCAATAACAGCCACACTTTTGGGCTGGAAGAACCTCCTCAGTGCATTCACAGTTGCAATCTTATCCCTCCTCTCGAATTGCTCAAGGACTTCTTCAGTTAAGGCCGTTGGCATTTCAACAACAATGGTGCCGTACTTAACGTGGGTTTTTACTGGAAAACCTGAATCTCGAAAGAGTTTTATCATCCTGTGATTGTCTGATCTTACATTCGCCTCAAAAATCTCTATCCCGTTCTTCTCTGCAATCTCCGCCAGAACACCAAGCATTGCAGTTCCCACGCCCCTGTCCTGAAAATCGTCTGAAACTGCAAAAGCAACTTCAGCCCTGTCTTTTGAAAGTGCGCGGTATTCTGCGTGTCCCACTATTCTGTTTCCGTAAATTGCCACAATTCCCACTGAGTTTCTGAAATCAACCTTTACTGCTTTTTCAACGAATTCTCTTAAGCCATATTCTGTTGGGCGGGAGAAAAATCTAAAACAAAGTGATTCGTCAGAAAGGCAAGAGTACAGCCTGAAAAGTTCTTCTCTGTCTTCTTCTTTAACTTCTCTTATAAAAACAGCCGTGCCATCTTTGAGAGTGAGCTCTCTAAACACGCCATAAAGTTTTTCTCTCATATCGATACTACATGCTCATAAACTTAAAGATTTCTCAATATTTATTAAAATTATACTTTTTAAAAATGCGTATGAGTTTAAATTTAAGTTCAGGAAAAAAAATTCAGATTAAAGTTTAAAAATAGTTTGTAAAGCTTTATAAAATTGAAATTAGATTCCCATACATGGAAGTCGCTGAAGTTATGAACAGGAGAGTTGAATACATCGACCCTGAAGCCTCTGTTCTCGAGGCGATAGAGAAAATCGTTAACAGAAGGATAAGGTCAGTTGTCGTGAAGCCGAGGGACGAAAGGGATACTTATGGAGTCATTACAGTAAGGGATATAGTGTACAAATGCCTTTCTAAAAATCTTGATCCGCGAAAAATAAAGGTTGAAGAGATCTGCTCGAAACCGCTAATTAATGTTGACAAAAATGCGAGTGTTGAGCATGTGCTGAGTTTAATGGAGAAGTTCAACATAGCAAGAGTTTTTGTTAAAGAGGGTGAGAAGATTGTAGGAGTTGTTTCACTTATGGACATAATGGCAGCTTATCTTACAAGGAGGTTGTTATGAGAGCTGAGGAGAGGGTAGTAGATTACCTGCAAAGGATGGTTAAACTTACATTCTCAGCATGCGACAATCTAAGAAAGGGGATTCTGGAGGATGACTACAACTACCTCGAAGAAGTTTCGAGAATTGAAAGAGAAGGTGATGAGTTACGAAGGCTGATCGGTTCCGAAATTTTTGAGGGTGCTTTTTTGCCGTATTTAAGACCAAATATATTTAGCCTCGCTGAGAAAATAGATGAGATTCTCAACACGGCACACCACATCACGCAAACATACCAGCACATCAAAGACAAAAAAATAATCGAGGA
>CAZZLE010000220.1:0-10406 GCA_964654595.1 uncultured archaeon
CGTGGGACTGCGCTGTGGCTATGTCTGGCGGCATGTTCGTGGCGAGTCGCGTCAGCGGGGGAGCGTCCGCCGCTGCGATCCGTGCGTGCTTCGGGCGGTGCGTCAGGATCTGCGTCACGGGCGGGTGCGGTGAGTAGCGGCGGGGGGAATGAGGTAAGCCTTCTTGTCAAGCCGCATTTCCTTCTTGGGCTCCTCAACGGCCTTGTCTATCATCAGAACTCTCTCTCCTGCTGTAAAGGGGTTTTCGAGTGAGTGGCTCTCCTGTGCACTACCTATTCCTATTATGAGCTCATCAACTTCCCTGAGAATGCTTCTGATAACTTCGTGGTGTCCAAGATGGTATGGCTGAAATCTTCCCACAAAAAATGCTCTCATCTCGGTCTCCGTACAACTTTCTTTATATCATCCTTCAGTTTTCTTCCCGTCCTTCTCTCCCACTCCTCAATGGGAACTCCATACTTTTCGTGTATGGTATCTCTGTATCTCTCCGGTATTACATTGAATGTGCAGAAAGGTATGATCCTGCCATCGGGGCTGGCGTAGTGAATCTCACATCTCTCAACCCTCGCAATGTCATAGTTGTAAAGATCCTGGAAATGCATCATTCCAATGAAAAGGGAGCGCAGATGAAACTCTCCGAGAGTGGAGTAATCGTGCTTGACAAGCACTTCATAAAGAATTCTGGCAATATTGAATCCCTTAGGAGCCTTTGATGTATCAACAAACTTTCTTAGGTCGAGGATGTCCTTAATGGCTCTTATGGTCTTCATTCTGCTTTTTACAATCTCCTCTGCTTTTTCAGTTAAAAACTCAAAAAGACCCTCCACATCAATGAACCTCGTTATCGGGATGAGCTTCCCGTCCTCTTTGAAGATGTAGGTTGCCATGCCGCATGCAAAGTGGGTTGTGAGCTCATACTGTGGCTGACCCGTCAGGGCTTCGACAAACCTTGAAATTGGCACAACACTTGGCACAGGGTAGAAATCGTCCCTGCTTATCTCCCCTCCAGTTTGCTCTTCGATTGCCTTAATGCAGTCGGGAATTGTAATGCGGTACTGCTCTCTCTCCTTCCTTGGCATGCTGCCTACCAAGCTTACAGGCTGGAAGTTCACACCTCTGATAATGTCGATGTTGTCTGCTGCAAAGCGGATTATGTCAGCCAGCTGGTGATCGTTCACCCCTTTAATCACCGTCGGAACAAGAACAATTCCGAGCTGAGCTTTTCTGCAGTTTTCAAGAATTTTGGGAACCTCATGGTGGTTCTTGGGATTCGTTTTTTCATCAACACCATCAAATGAGAGATAGACTGTGTTAACACCCGCAACCCTGACCTTTAAAGCAAAATCTTCATCTTCAGCAAGCCTTATTCCGTTTGTGTTTAGCTGGATGTGGTCGTAACCCTCATCTTTTATCATTTTAATTATGTCTATCAAATCATCTCTCAGCGTTGGTTCTCCGCCTGTTAGCTGCACAGCATTGCAGCCAATAGGCTTCATATTCCTGGCTTTTCTTACCATTTCCCTTATCTGTTCCAGAGTTGGCTCGTAAACGTATCCTGCTCTTTTGGCGTAGAAGAAGCAGTACCAGCATGCCAGATCGCAGCGATTTGTCAAAACGATGTTTAGCAGGGCAGTGTGGCTTTTGTGGTTGTTGCACAGCCCGCAGCTGAACGGGCAGATGGAGTTCTGAGTGATAGGAGTCGCTATTCCATGCCCATCAGCAGCAAATCTTGAAGCTTTCTTAAACATCTCAGCATCTCCCCAGTAAACATCAACAAACTCTCCGTGTTCATCACAGACCTTTCTGATCATAACTTTGCCATTTTCTTCGTAAACTTCTGCTTCCAGAATTTTCAGACAGTCAGGACATAGTGATTTGGTTCTGTACGGAAGCCTGATACCCTTTAATTCAGATTCAATATGCTGCATTAAGATTAAAAAGGTTAGAGAGTTTATCAAGTTTTCTGTTGGAGATTGTGCCCTGATCTCTGGTTATTATTCCGAATCCAGAAGCGATTCAACCTCGAATCCATCCATGATGTACTTATCATCAAAGTATCTTCTCACGAGCCTTTCAGCGTAGTATCTTGCCTTTGTTATTTCAGCACCGAAGAATTTAAAGAAGCTCTCGACCTGCTTTCTGGTTCTCAGCTCGTATTGATTTTCAGCGGCTGTTGTAACGATGAACGGGACTTCCAGCTTTTTGATTATCATGATTTCCTGTCTGAGTTTATCGAAGAGGTGCATTCTTTTGTAACCCTCTGTTCTGAGAAACTTGGAAAGTCCGAGCTCGATTGCCACATCCTTCTCAGCTGCAAGTTTTAGTGTGGCGTAATCCAGTTCCCTCTCTTCCCAATCCAGAATGAGGTCAACTCTTCTCCTCATTACAGCCTCCCTGCAAACAGCCTCGCTTCCAACAACGCCAACAATGGCTTTTCTCCTTACATTCCTGAGCTTTTTTCTCAGGTCTTCCGGAGAATCTGCTTTTATGATAATTCCACAACCTTCAGGCTTTTCGAGCATGAAAACATAGCTCTTAAAACCCAGATCAGGCAAATATCTGGGTAGAAATCTCAGGAAGTCATACATAACTCTCTGGCAAACTCTACTATCTTCTCACGCTTTGATGGAAACGTTACGAGTTTTAGCTTGACGGCAATTGCATCCCCTCCGCTTGCAAGCTCTACCTCTCCAAGATACGCTTTCTGTTTATCCACCCTTATGTGCAGAACATTCTGGTCGTCTATTCTTTCTTCAATTGCTTTCAGTATTTCATCAACCTGCTCTCCAAGGAGATCAAGAAAGTGAGTCCAGAATTTTTTTATTTCAGAACTTTTGGTCAGCTCAACCTCAAGATATTCCATCGGATTTCCGTAATGACCTTTAGCCTTGCTTACAGCAATCTCAAATTCAAAAGGAAAAAGAGTTGAAATTGCTTCACCAACTTTTTCTCTATCTTCCGTTGAGTGGACAACTGCGGATACTCTAATCCACTCAATTTTTCCCTTCATCTGTCCTTCCTGAAGTTGGCTCTAAGGCTTGGTCTCACCTTCTCTGTTCCTCTGCCCCTTCTTCTCAAACCTCTTGCCTTCCTTCCCGCTGAAGTCAGACCGCGGTAGACTCTTCCCCTCTTGCCGCTTATCCACGAAAGCTGACTGTCCGTCTTAATGGCTGGATGGTCTCTGTCAACCAGAATGACCTCAAACCACTTGTATCTCCCATCCTCGCCAACCCAGTAAGAGTTCAGAACCTCCATGTTTGGATACTTCCTGTTTGCCCTCTCCTCCGCAATCCACTGCAGATTCTTTTTTGGAGTTCTTCTGTTCACCATCAGCCCTTTGCTCTTCCTTCCTTTATTGGGTCTCGTTGCTCTCCTCCCGCCTCTTCTTACTCTTACCCTTACAACTATAACTCCTTTTTTAGCCTTGTAACCCAAAGCTCTCGCTCTGTCAAGTCTCGTCGGGCGGGGAATTCTAACAACTGCTGGTTCTCTTCTCCATTTCTGCAATCTTTGCCACATCAGCTCTCCAACATATCCATCGTAAGGTCTCTTCCAGGCTTCCCTGATGTAAGCATACATCGACTTCATCCTCATCACCACAAAAATCAAGCAACCGCTTCAGCAACAGCTGGCTGGGTTTCAGCTTTGGCAGGTTCTGCAAGGAGTTCGATTTTCCTTACCTCCACCCTCCTGATTGGATATATCTTCTTTGCGTTCTTGTATATCTCCGCCGGCACCTTGCCCAGCACGCACTCCTGGATGAATTGTACAAAGTTTAGCAAGCTCGCTCTCTCGACCACAATCTGTCTCATTACAGCCCTTATTGCCCTTTTCTGGCTTGTCTTGCATCTTTTGACCGTGAAAACAACAGATTTAACTCTCAATTTGTAACCATCAGCAGTGGTGACGTCAACAATATCCTCAATTTTGCTCGTTCTCCTTCTCGTGAGACTGTTCAGGTATTCTCTCATCAGCTCGAATCTCCAGAACTTTGTGTAGGCGTTATCTCCGGCAACTCTGTAAACCTTGAAGATCAGTTTCTTGTAGGTATTCTGGTTTGAATAGTCGTTTGTAAGCTCTGCCAGTGTTGTTTCAACCGTTCTGCCAACAACCTTGTTAGCATCATCTGCAGGAGTCTCTCCAAGCTCTGCCATCCCGAAGTACTCAGGAGCAATGAGCGTGAACCACTTTTTCATCGTCCATTTATCCTTAACTCTTGCAGCTCTCCTCTTTCTCGCCATGCTTTCAGCTTTTTGAGGGGACAATTAATAAAACTTTTGGAGACCATACTTCATGCTAACTCTACTGATGTGTGGGGGAAGGGGGACAAGACTGGGAAGGGGAGAAAAACCAATGCTTGAGGTTTGCGGAATGAGACTCGTTGATCACTCCTTGCTGCAGTATCGGGACTTTGAAGTTATAGCTGTAACTTCCCCGTATACTCCGGAGACGGAAAAGTATCTTGCTGGGAGAGGTGTGGAGATTTACAGATCAGCAGGAAAGGGTTACATTGAAGATTATGGCGAGGCATGCAGGGAGCTTTCCATTGACGAGCCGGTCATAGTGGCTTCGGCGGATATAGTTTACATCAGAGACTTGGCATTTGACATCGTAAGGGCTTACATGAGAAGCATAAAACCCGCACTGACAGTGATTATGAACGGTGAGCCCGTTGGTGTGAACGTAATAGATCCCATCCTCAAGGGCTGGCAGGAAGAAGAGATATATATTATCGAGAAAGATAGTTTGGTGAACGTAAACACATTTGAAGACGTTAAGAGGGCTGAGATGTTATGGAATACGATGAGAGGAGAGAGAGACTTGCGGAAAGATTGAGGCACGAGCTCAACCTGAGCAAAAAGGTTTATGAGGCAATAAAAAAGGTTCCCAGACATTTGTTCGTACCAGAAAGATACAGGGAAGAAGCTTATGTCGATACACCGCTGCCCATAGGCTACGGCCAAACCATAAGCGCTCCGCATATGGTTGCGATAATGTGTGAGCTTCTTGATTTGAAAGAGGGAGATAAAGTTCTTGAAGTTGGCACGGGATGCGGATATCATGCTGCAGTTGTGGCGGAAATTGTCGGAAAAAGTGGAAGGGTGATCTCCATAGAATACATCCCGGAACTGGCAGAGAGGGCAGTGACAAATTTAAAGGCACTTGGATATAACAACGTTGAAGTTATAGTGGGGGATGGAAGCAAGGGGTATGAAAAGGAAGCTCCTTACGATAAAATCTACGTAACTGCAGCCGCTCCTGACATACCCAAGCCGCTTGTGGATCAGCTGAAGCCAGGAGGCAGGATGGTTATTCCGGTTGGCGATTCAGTTCAATGGCTCATCATTGTCGAGAAGGATGAAGATGGAAATCTGAAAAAGAAAAACTGGGGTTCTGTGAGATTTGTTTTGCTTAGAGGTGAGTACGGATTCAAAAGTGTGAGGTATGATTGAAGCATTCAGAGCATCAGTCTCCTTTCTTACAACAATCCCCTTGGGGGGTGATGTGGAGGATCTGAGAAAAAATCTATGGCTTTTCCCCTATACAGCCATTCTGATTTCCCTGATTATCTCAATTCCTTATCTGGTCAGGGATTATGTGGATGTGATGTTTCTGGCTGTTGTTTTTTATCTTGCAGTTGAGGGCATAAACCACGTTGATGGTCTGGCTGATTTTGGAGATGCCCTTTTTGCTCCGGAAGGCAAAAAGAGGGATGCAATCAAAGACCTAAATACAGGCACTGGTGGTGTTGCGGTTGTGGTAATCTACTTTTTAATGCTGTACAGCCTGCTCTTACAATCCGGACTCTGGGAAATTATGCTATCCCAGGTTCTGGCCAAATACTCAATGCTTCTGCTGATGTTCACATCAAAGCCGAGCTGGGAGGGACTGGGCTCTTACTTTATGGAGGGAATTTCCTTCAGAGATATTTTAATTGGTTCTTTTCCAGCAGTGTTGCTTTGCTACAAAATCGGAGTCGTTTCAGCTTTTGCAGTAGCCATTGCACTTGCTTTAGTGCTCTTTCTGAAAATATACTCCGAAAAACATTTTGGTGGTATAAATGGGGATGTAATAGGCTCTGCAAACTGCCTGACTTTTGTCGCATCTCTGGCTGTGTTAAAAGTTTGTCAGTTTTGAGATGAAGAATCCGGCTGTATTGTGCAGATGCGGAAAGCTTCTTACAACCTTATCCCAGTCCCTGAACTTCAATCCCTTAAACTCCCTGATTCCTCTTCCAAAAGGTGACTCTAAGGACAGAACCTTCGCCCCAACTTCAAGCAGATTCCCCTCGTTCTCCTCAAATGTTATGGAGCATGTTGCGTAAACAACTTCATGTGCATTTTTCAACGCATTCTCTATCATCTTTCTCTGAACCTTTAGAGTGGCTCTGAACTTTCGCTCATCAAATGTCCATTTCAGGTTTGGCTGGGATGCGTAGTTGCCTGTTGATGAGCACGGAGCATCAACAAGAGCCTTATCGGCCTCATATTCAAACTTACATCCATCTCCAACCCTTACCTCCGCAATTTTTACACCAAGCTGCTTCAGTTTTGCTTTCATTCTTCTAACCCTCTCCGGAGAATTGTCAATTGCCAAAATTTTCCCTTCGTTCTGCATGAGCATCGCGATATGGGCGGTTTTCATTCCCGGTGCTGCGGCAAGATCAATGATCACCTCATTGGGTGAAGGGTTTAGAGCTCTTGAAACAAAGCATGAGGCAAGATCCTGTATAACATACATGCCATTTGAATGCCATTCAAGCGATGCGGGGTGCCTTTCATAACCTTTGACAAGAAAAACCTCTTCGAGAAAAGTTTCCTCCAGCAGAACCCCGTTCTTTTCCAGATACCTTCTGACGGCCTCAACAGAACTTTTAAGTTCGTTTACCCTAACATAAACCGGTGGTTTTTTCAGGTTTGCTTCCATCAGCCTTAAGGCCTCATCCTCGCCCAGAAGCTCGATTGAATACCTTACGAACCACTCGGGGTGGAAGTATTTGAGAGAGACATTTTCGGAAGGGATCTCAAGCTTCTCCACCTTCCGGAGGACAGCATTAACGAGAGATTCTTTTCCCATCCTCTTTGCAATTCTTACGGCAGAGTCAGTTGCAAGTGCGGGATGAACACCCTTGTATTTCATCTCGTAAACCGCAATCCTGAGCAGGTTTTTTGTAAGGAGCTCAAGGCTGTCAAAGTTTTTGAGTGCCGATTTAAGATAAAAATCTATGGCATTCAACCTTTTTAAAGTTTCGAGGCAGTAGGCGTGAACACTTCCCCTGATCTTGTAGTCAAATCCTCCGGCTATTTTCTGGACTGCAGATTTGACCGAAATTCTGCTTCTTTCAACTTCTGCCAGAACTTTTGCCGCTATTTCCTGTGTGGGAATCAAATTACTACCATCTGGGCGTGCGGGCATCCATCTATGTACAGAATTTTACTTTTGTCAATAATTCCGACCTTTACGGCAAGGTTTACAGCTTTGCTACCAGTAATGTTCGCTATCGTTGCATTCCTTAAAGCTCTCTTGACTTCTTCCTCTCCAACCTCCTCATCTCCGTAGAAACTCTCCTTTACCTCCAGTTTGAGATCTCCCTCTCTGAAGGTTTTACCGACTATGTCTGAATCGCAGACCGCTACAAGCACTTCCCCTCTTACCCTGTAAACTCGCATTCTGAACATCAGATGCTTCTCACCGGATGCTTTGCCCCACAGGCAAGGCAGCGGAGCATGAGCACTCTCTCCTCCTTTATAAACTCTGTATCAGGAGAGCTGCATTCTTTGCAGAGAACATAAAGCTTTACGTAGTCGTCAACTTCCTTCTGCAGCTCGCTTTCCGTGAACTTCCCCTGAAGAACAAGTCTTCCGTTGTCGATGAAGCCTGCAGTACCAAGTGATTTAACGAGGAATTTGTAGAGGTGCTCCTCGCTCCTGTTGAGCGTTTTTGCAATGTGAGAAAAGTTCTTGAGAATCGTTCTTGACCCCTCTCTCTGAATGCTGACTTTCGGTATCTCAAATCTTCCTCTCCTGCTCACTTCCTTACCTGCAAGCTTTTCAAAGGCTCTTTCAAGGAGTTCCTCGTAACTTCTCATTGTCCATAATAAGCGGCTTTGGATAAATACTTACCGCTCACCCGAAAGTCCTTTTTAACCTTCAACCTACATTCATCATGCTTTACCTCGGTCTAATCGGGTTTCCTGTCAGACATTCCGTCTCTCCCGCAATGCACAATGCAGCTCTGAAAGATTTGGGAATGGAAGGCATCTACCTCGCCTTTGAAGTTAAACCTGACAGGTTGAGGGATGCTGTTTTAGGTGCTAAGGCTCTGGGGTTTAAGGGGTTGAACGTCACCATTCCATATAAAGAGAGTGTTGTTGAATTTGTGAGTCTTGAAGGAGAAGCTGCAAAAATCAGGGCTGTGAACACGATCGATCTCGTGGAGATGGCCGGATACAATACAGACGTTTACGGTGTTAAATCAGCCCTTGCAGGAAGTGATGTAGAAGGCAAAACCGCACTGGTTGTTGGAGCAGGAGGTGCGGGAAAGGCTGCGACACTGGCTCTGCTGGAAATGGGGTCTGCAGTAATCCTGGCAAACCGAACGGAGTCAAAGGGGAGAGAAGCGGTGGAGATGCTCAGAAAGTATGGGGATTGCATCTTCTGGCCTCTTAGCAGAGTTGAGGAGCTGAAGGGAAAAATTGATGTTTTGGTTAATGCAACTCCCTTTGGAATGAGCGGTTTCAGGGCTGAGCTACCGGTAAAGCCCTCACTGCTTGATGGTGTTGAGCTTGTTTTTGATACGGTTTACAATCCGGTGAACACACCGCTAATTTTGGAAGCTAAGAGGAGAGGTTGCAGGGTTGTCTACGGCATAGAAATGCTCGTGCATCAGGGTGCCAAGGCATTTGAAATCTGGACCGGCATTAAGCCGAATGTCGGGATAATGAGGGAGGCTGCTTTGAAAGCCTTGAGTTAATTTTTGGTTTTTATTGCTCTGCACTCACCTTTCAGCCCTTCAATAAAGATTTATTACTCAACCCCTACTTGCTTCATGGTATCCATCAGGGACGTTTACCACACTGCAGAGCTGGCCAAAATCGAGATAACTGAAGAGCAGGCGGAAAAGTTCAGAAAGGAGTTTGAAAAGATCATAGATTACTTCAACATCCTTGATGAGGTTGAGGAGGATGTTGAGCCAACCTTTCATGTTCTCCCGATAACCAATGTCTTCAGGGATGATGTGGAAGGTGAGTGCCTGTCGCAGGAGGAAGCTCTGAGCAACGCTACGCATAAAGAGGAAGGTTATTTCAGGGGTCCGAGGGTGGTGGAGTGAGGATAGCGGACTGGAAGGAAAAGGTTGAGAGTTATGGATGCTACGATGCAATTTCGGAGATGCTTGAACGAATTGAGAAAAGCAAGCTTAACGCCTACATAACCGTATGCAGGGATGAAGCACTGAAAATGGCGGAGAGGTATGACAGAGGAGAGCTTGAGGGCAAGCTTGCCGGAATTCCGGTGGCAGTGAAGGATAATATCTCCACCAAGGGCATTCTTACCACATGCGCATCAAAAATGCTCAGCAACTACACACCTGTCTTTGATGCTCACGTGATTGAGAGGTTAAAGGCTGAGGGTGCAATTATCATTGGAAAGGCAAACATGGACGAGTTTGGGATGGGCACCACCACAGAAACCAGTTACTATGGTGCTGTAAGAAATCCCTATGACCTTGAAAGAGTTGCAGGAGGGAGCAGTGGAGGAAGTGCTGCTGCGATAGCGGCAGATGAGGCAGTGCTGTCACTTGGGAGCGATACCGGAGGGAGTATAAGGTGCCCTGCAAGCTTCTGCGGTGTTTACGGCTTGAAGCCAACCTATGGACTTGTTTCGAGATACGGGCTTATACCTTATGCCAACTCCTTAGAGCAGATAGGCCCGATGGCTGACAGCATTGATGACCTTGCTCTTCTGCTTGAAGTCATTGCAGGTAAAGACCGCAGAGACTCAACAAACGCTGGGAGAGATTTCAAATTCGTTCCTGAAGACAGAAAACTCAGAGTTGGTGTGATTGCGGAGATGGGGGGCAATGAAGAGGTTATGAGACGCTTCAGTGAGGTAGTTGAGGTCATCAAGGAGAGGCATGAGGTTAAGGAGGTGAGCATGCCCTCTCTCAAATACGCCCTTGCTGCATACTACATTATAGCAATGAGCGAGGCATCGTCAAATCTGGCCAGATACGATGGTTTAAGATATGGTTTTGCTCTTGAAAGGCTCGATTCGTGGAGAAGGCACTTCTCAAAGGTCAGGGCGGAGGGATTTGGGGATGAGGCGAAGAGAAGGATAATGCTCGGAACCTATGGGTTATTTGTTGGCTACCACGGCAAGCACTCCCTTAAGGCCCTGACGGCGAGA
>CAZZLE010000221.1:0-2926 GCA_964654595.1 uncultured archaeon
TTTACTTCAACCACCTTCGCAATGCTTGAGATCAGGTCATCCTCCTCATCGAATTCAACCTTTTCTATTTCCTCCTCTTCACCCGCATCATCAAGCTTTATCTCTCCGCCAATATCCTCAAAGTCCATGTCAAGGTCTGAATTAAGCTCTGGAAGTTCCGGAATATCCGGAAGTCTCTCCTTGCTGTAATCCGGCATAGATGTTTTTATTGTGCTTGCTGTCTCCATCTCTTCCAGCAGGTTATCGTCAATCTGGATTTCAGCAACATCTTCCAGCAGAGCAACCTTTTCCTGTGGTTTTGAATTCTCTGTCACCCCAATGTCTTTCTTTCTCACTCCCAGTTCCACAACCTTTTCGAGTTCTTTATCAACTTCCTTTATTTTCTCCTCTATCTCTTTTCTTCTTGCTAACGGGATCTTAAATCTCGTAAACAAATCACCCCCTATTCTGTCTTTCAAATAGGGCAGAGCCAGAATGACCGCAGCAAAAACAATACCTATCAGCAATTCTATCATATTCCCTCACCTCCTCACCAAGTTTCATCCCACTATTTGCAACCCTTACCATACCAACCACCACCTCTTGTGACAGGCTAAACCTCATAATCTCACTCCACGAAGGAGGGCAGGGTGAAAGCCCACTTCACCAATGGTGGTATTATTAGCATCAGAATGCCTGATAAAAGCAGAAATATGGTCCCGTAGTAGAGGTAGAGATACCTGCTACCCCCCTTGACTATGTTAGCCGCGAGAGTGTTTGCAACTGTAAGTGAAATGATAATCCATAACGTGTATTGATTGAGTAACTCAACCGGTATTCCGGAGAATATTCCAATATTTAGCCCCTGCAACCCGCCGGGAAGTTTGCTGAACGCTTCACCTACATTGACACCGTGCAAGCCTGTGAAAAGAGCTGAAATGTATTCCTGGAATATGGAAAGTATCTGGGAGATGAAGAGGATAAGGGAAACCATTGCAATGTGGAGCGGAATTATTAGATTTACGAACCCAGAGGATATTAAATCCCTCTTTAACCTGAGTAAAACCATCTCCAGGTTCGATGAGGCGACTATTTCTCCAACAACGTCAGCATCACCGCCCAAATCGGTGGAGTCAACAAATATCGCCGTCAGTTTAGATATTAGATAGCTCCCGCTCTCACCGACAAATTTCTCCCATGAAATTTTTGGGTCAAGACCCATTGAGAGCCTTCTGTAAAGCTGGATCACGAGCTCCTTAAGCTCTCCAAGGTTTTTCTGATCAATTCTGCTCAAAGCTTCTGCCACCGAAACGCCCGCACCTGATTTAATCGCACCCAGACTTCGGATGAATGTTGTAAAGGCTTCATCCCTCTTGCTTACCTTTACATCATCGATCTTGGCTAAATAGCCGATCGGCAAAAGTAAAATCCCTGCTATAAGGAAACCCAGACCTCTGTAATCACCTCCTTGCAGCAATCCGAGACTCAGAATACCTGTTTTGAGATTGAGCATGGTTGGTAAGATTGAAATAAAAACAATCATCATTAAAGCGATTGGTACGATTACCGGCAAAAGCCGGGAGATTCTCTCCTGCTCCCTTGATTTGATGCTCATGTCATGAACTTTTCTGTCCTTAGGAACTGCCTTGAAAAGCATGAAAACTCCGAACATTGCTATTGCGAAGTTTCCAAAAGCAGAGGCGATTAAAGTAGTTCCGGGGTCGCCTGTGCTGTATATCACCACCGAAAGCAGAAATACAACCGATATCAGCGATGCGGAAACAAGGATGGACGTGTAAGCGTCGCCCCACTTTCTCAGACTCTCGAGGCTTCTTTCGTACTCATCCTTTCTTACCGTTTTGAATGTCCTCCATTCCCTTTCAAGGAACTCATCATCAGGCTCTCCTGCAGCTATCGCATTTGCCAGTCTGTTGAACAGCTTTTTCAGTCTCTCATGCTTAATCCTTTCCGCAACCAGTTCACATGCGGTGACATAGTCATAGTGCCATTTCTGGGTCAGATCTTTGACTTTTCTGAAATAATCACTTGGTGCATACTCTTTCTTGAGCGATACCATCTCGAATATCTTGTCCCTGCTTAGATTTGCCGTTGAAAGTGAGGCCATATAAGTTAGAGTGAAGAGAAGGTCGTTGTCCATAAGAAGTTCTTTTCCTCTGCTTTTCAGTGCTTCAAGAAGTCCGCCGAGCCTTCCGAAACCAAAAGAGGCTTTTGGAATCTTTGCAGTCTTGAACTCCATCTGAACCACCTAAACTTTAATGCTCAGCAATCCGCTCTTGTAGATCTTCGATATCGACTTGAAGAACTCGTAGAAGTCAGTAACTCCCTGTTCGTGTAGCTTTTTGAGTATTTTCGCTCTCTTTTCAACCTCTTCGTATATCAGTTTCTTCTTGTTTGGCGGAATACCGAGCCTTGTGGCAATCTTCTGTTCCAAGAGATACGAGCTCCCGAATCCCGTGAAAACATGTGTATCTGTAACCGGATCCCACTGGAAAACCTCGATGAAGGACACTCCACCCTTCTGAGGGTTGTAACCAACAATCTCGCTAACGCTGAGAACCCTTCTCACGAGTTTTCCATCGGGTCTTCTGACAGCGCTCTGAATTACCACAAAATTCAGATTGTCAATGAACGTCTTTGGCACGCTTATTGGCTCAGTTGTCAGTCTCTGTATCAGCTTCTCAACGGTTGCAGCATGGAATGTGGACATCACGGGATGTCCTGTCTGCATTGCCTGAAATGCTATATTGCCCTCAACGCCTCTGATTTCTCCTACCAGAATGGAGTTTGGTCTCTGTCTCAGAGCAGCCTAAAGCAGGTCGAACATTGTAACGTCACCCCCCCCTCCCGCTCCAATTTTGCCTCCTCTTGCAGAACCCCCAGCAACCTCTCACGCCCCATTCGTTGTTCCACGCGCCCGTACGTGAGG
>CAZZLE010000222.1:0-10599 GCA_964654595.1 uncultured archaeon
TCTGCAAGTTCTTCTCTCCTGCTCTGACTCAGCTTTTTCGAATCTTTAACCCCCAACTCCCTCAGCTCTTCTTCACAGCACGCAACACCTGCTACCACCAAAGGACCAATTACGCAGCCCTTTCCGGCCTCGTCTATGCCTGCTCTCATCAGAAACCAAACTTCCCCAAACCTCTTATCGGCAGCTTTCCCTTCTTCATCTTCTTCATCAGGTTCTTCATGGTTTTGTAGTAGTTCAGAAGCTCCTTAACCTCCTGTGGGGATGTTCCGCTTCCTATGGCAATTCTCTTTATTCTTGACGAGTCAATTATTTTCGGATTCAGAAGCTCCTCTTCGGTCATCGAGTCCATTATCACCTTAAACTTTTTCATTTTCTCCTGCGTCATCTCCATGACGTCATCGTCAACTTTCATGCTGAGACCGAACGGGAGCATTTCGAATATCTTCCTTACAGGCCCCATTTTGTTCATTGCCTCTATCTGCTTGTATATGTCCTTCAACGTGAAGGTTCCCTTCAGGAACGCCTCGGGATCAAGCTCCTCCTCGCTCGCAATCCTTTCGATCTTCTCCAGCAATGCCCTCATGTCTCCCATTCCGAGCAATCTTGAAACAAATCCGGCCGGATCAAAGCGATCAAAATCCTCAACCTTCTCACCCGTTCCTATGAAGGCTATCGGTATCCCTATCTGCCTCGCAGCAGACAGTGCCCCTCCACCCTTTGCAGTCCCGTCGAATTTTGTGATTATCACACCGTTGATTCCTATTGCATTATGGAAGGCCTCAGCCTGCTTGCTTGCAAGCTGTCCTATGGCAGCATCAAGGACAAGAAGTTTGTATTCTGGATTCAGAACTTCTGCAATCCTCACCATCTCCTCAATAAGCTCATCCTCAAGGGCGTGCCTTCCTGCTGTATCAACTATGAGCATATCGTAGTCTTTGAGCTCCTTCAGGGCGTTTTTAACTATCTTAACCGCATCCTTTTCTCCCTTTTCACCGTAAAAAGGTATTCCGTAACCATCGGCAAGCTGTTTAAGCTGCTCGTATGCTGCAGGTCTCCAGGTGTCAGCCGCAACCAGGGCAACTTTCATTCCTCTATCCTTAAAATACTTCGCCATTTTTGCCGCGGTGGTTGTTTTACCGCTTCCCTGAAGGCCGACAAGCATAATCTTTGCCTTTTTCAGCGGTATCTCAAGCCCATCTCCAACCCCTCTGAGAAGTTCCTCGTAAACTATTTTGAGAATCTGCTCCCTTGCATTGAGTGCGGGGAGAACATCTTCGCTCAATGCTCTCTTCCTGATTGCATCACTAATTTCCTTAACCTGCCTGATGTTAACATCAGCCTTGATCAGAGCCCTCTGTATCTCCTTAACCATCTCCTCAACAAATTTTTTGTCAATGCTCGAAGATCCGGCGATCTTCCTTGCAATCTCTTTTAGTGATTCAAGAGCCATTGGTTCTAATATGCTGAAAGTATTAAAAAGTTGGCGATAGTATTTTATTGAAAAGGTCTGACTAATGGTGATGTTATTTGCAGAATTTGCCGAGTTCTGCGAGAAACTTGAGAAGATATCATCAACACTTGAACTCACGGCAAGGATAGCAGGTTTCATTCAAAAAATTGAGGATGATAGAGACCTTTACGATGTCGTACTTTTCATCACAGGCAGGGTTTACCCTCCATGGGACGAGAGAGAACTTGGAGTCGGTATTGGACTGCTCTACGAAGTTCTTGAAAACGTAAGCGGGGTTAAAAGGGTTGAAATAGAGAGAATGATCGGTGAATATGGAGATCTCGGACTTGTTGCGGAGAACTTGATAAGAAAGAAAAAAATGACAACCCTCGCATTTGAGGAGCTTACACTCAGGAATGTAAGGGAGACTTTTGACAGTATCGCATCTCTAACCGGAGAGGGAAGTGTGAAAAAGAAGATAATGCTTCTCACAGGGCTTTATGGCATTGCAAAACCTCTTGAGGCACGATACCTGACAAGGCTCATTCTGAACGAGATGCGACTTGGTGTGGGGGAGGGAATAATGAGGGATGCAATAGCAAGAGCATTCAAAACAGATCCCGAGACCGTGGAGAGAGCTTACATGATCACAAATGACCTCGGCAGGGTGGCGGTTGTTGCCAAAAATGAGGGCGAAAAGGGACTGAAGAAACTGAAGATTGAAATCCACATTCCTGTCAGAATGATGCTTGCTCAGGTTGCTGAAAGTCCTGAAAGTGCAATTAAAGATGTGAGGATGGCAGCGGTGGAATGGAAGTATGACGGAAGCAGAGTCCAGGTTCACTGGGATGGAAAGAAGGTTACAATCTACTCAAGAAGACTGGAGAACGTCACTCATGCACTGCCGGAGATAGCTGAGGAGGTAAAGAGAAACGTCAAACCCGGTGTGATTCTTGACGGGGAGGTTATAGCTGTCAGGGATGGTAAGCCGATGCCATTCCAGCATGTTCTGAGGAGGTTCAGGAGGAAGCATGACGTTGCGAGGATGATCGAGAAGATACCGCTTGAAGCCCACTTTTTCGATATTCTCTATGATGGTGAAGAATGCATTGACCTTCCGCTAATAGAGAGAAGGAAACTCCTTGAGTCAGCAATAAAGGTATCAGAAAAAATCAGGATCGCGGATCAGATAGTTACTGACAAGGCTGAAGAAGTCAGGAAAATGTATGAGGAAGCCATTAACGCGGGTCACGAGGGTGTTATGGTTAAATCACTCTCATCTCCATACATTCCCGGAAAAAGGGGCAAAAACTGGCTTAAAGTTAAGGCTGTAATGGAAACACTTGATCTTGTTGTTGTTGGCGGGGAGTGGGGAGAGGGAAAGAGGAGTCACTGGTTGAGCTCCTTCGAGCTTGCCTGCATTGATCCGGTAACAGGAAAGCTGCTGAATGTCGGAAGGGTTGCAACCGGCTTCACTGAGGAGGATCTAACGGAGCTAACGGAGATGTTCAAACCGCTCATAATCTCCCAGCAGGGAAAGAGGGTGGAATTCATTCCCAGATATGTTTTTGAAGTGGCATATCAGGAGATTCAGAAGAGTCCCAAGTACGAGAGTGGCTACGCCCTGAGATTTCCAAGATTTGTAAGACTGAGGGACGACAAAGATGTAGACGAGGCTGATACAATAGAGAGGGTTGAGAACCTTTATAAGCTCCAGTTCGAGGCTAAGAGACAATGAAGGAAGAAAGAAATCTGATAATCACTCTATCCATGGCTCTCTCCGTACTCTTCATTGCGTCCGTTTTTGCGGGATATTCGGGGGGAGAGAAGTATCTGGTGGAGGAAGAGCTGAGAAAATTTTTCGAATACTTTGGAGGATTTTTCGATAACCCCGTGATTCTTGCCATCATCATATTCGCAAACAACGCCGGAAAATCACTCATTGCAATGCTCGGAGGCTTCTTTTTTGGCATACTGCCAGTAATGTTTGTCATGCTCAACGGATACATTGTCGGAGTTGTTATTTCATGGAGAGAGCCTGAATGGGGATTTTGGAAGGTCATCCTAACCCTGATACCCCACGGAATCATAGAGATTCCGGCGATAATCATAGCATGTGCTTACGGAGTATGGCTGGGCTACAGATTTTACTTGGCCCTTTTCAGGGGGGAAGAGTTCAGGATATACATACTTCGGTCAATTAGAGCTTATATCAGGTTGGTCTTACCTCTTCTTCTTGTTGCAGCTTTTGTTGAAGCTTTTATAACTCCGCTGGTAGCTGGATTAGCATGAAACTCGTGGTTTGCAGTGAAGGTGACAGAGCTGGTCAGAACATCAAGGACTTCCTGCTGACCTTTGCGGACTTTGAGGAAAGGATAGCGGGGGAGTTTAGACTGTATCTGTCAGATGAATTTTGCATTGCTGAAACGAAGGAGAGGCTTATATACGCCGATTACATCGACCTGAAGCTTGCCAAATACGTTGATTTTGAAGAAATTCTGTTTGCATCAAGACACAGCAGCAAAGATGGGAGAAAGATCTTCACCGTTCACGTATCTGGGAATGCGGGTACAGCTGACTTCGGTGGAAAGCCCTACAGCCTTGCTAAACCCTCTCCTCACACGATGAAGAATTACGTTTTAGCCCTGAAAGAAAGAATTGACAGGAAGCCAGATTTTGAATTCACAATGGAGGTTACACATCACGGTCCTTCAGAAATATCCAGACCTTCTGCATTCTACGAGATAGGTTCGACAGAAGAGGAGTGGAAGGACAGGGAAGCTGCTGAAATCGTTGCCGAGTCAATGGTTGAGGCGATAAAGTCGGAGAGAAGGGACTGGAACGTTGCAGTTGGTGTTGGAGGAACGCATTACGCACCAAGACAGACTGAAATAATACTCTCAACAACCTTCACCTTCGGCCACAACTTCGCAAAGTATACTTTTGATCACCTGAACGCGCGATTCTTGGCTGAAGCTGTAAAGCTGAGCGAGGCGAAATATATCATCATCGATGAGAAGTCAGTGAATTCCGCCGTGAAGGAGATTGTCAGTGAGGCTGCTGAGATGGCAGATGTTGAGGTGCTCAAGAGCAAAAAAGTTAAGATGAATTTTACGCTACTTCCTTGAGGGCAAAAGTGAAGCCAGCCAGCCAATGTAGTCTGACACAGACCTCGTCTGAATCCAGACTTTTCCTCTTCCAGTAAAATCCACAACCAGCCCTTCCCCGCTGAGAAGTGTTGCCTTTAATCCACCTGCCTTGCTTATCCTGAAATCAAGGGTTGGCTCAAATGCCACTATGTGGCCCGTGTCGATCCTCATTTTACCATCAACCTGAAGCTCCTCGATACTTCCGAAAGACGAAAGGAAAAGGTCTCCTCTACCCTCAATTCTGAGAAGGAACAGTCCCTCTCCTGCAAAGAATGTTCTAGCTCCTCCCCACTTCGTATCAATCTCAATACCCTCACTCGAGGCCAGAAAAGCACCGCTCTGAGCAAAAACTGTACCGTTAAGCGGAATGTGGATGATATCTCCCTGATATGTTGGAGCGAGTCCGAGAATCCCATCTCCTTTGGAAACAAACCTGTTTATGAAAAATGACTCTCCGCCGAGCAGTGATCTCTTTAAACCTCCCAGCATCCCGCCCTTCATCTCTGTCTTGAGCTCCACGTCCTTCATGTAGACCATTGCTCCGGTTTCTGCAAGCACCTCTTCTCCCGGTTTCAGTCTGAGCTCCAGAAGGCTGTAACTCGGCCTTCCAATAATTCTGTACTCCATGCAATGTTTTAAAATGAATAAATATATAGTTTACGGAAAAGCTTTTCAGAAACCCTCAAGCACATCCCTTCCCCTTTTGAGCAGAAAAGAATACTTCGGGTCTGTTGCTGACAGCATTGCACTTACTATCGTTTTAAGCTCCCTTCTCTTAATCTCAGCATGCCTGTGTGCATGAATGAGCGGAATGAGATAGCCATCAGCCTCGCAATTGCAGAGCTTCGCAATCATCTCCTCTTCAATCGGTTCAGTGGATTCAAGCATGTAGATATTCCCGCCATCAGCAAACCTCACAAATGCTCCGTAAATTTCTGAATTGAGATTTTCGAAGTTCTTGGAGAACCAGGGAAGAGATTTCTGCAGAACAGGCTTAAACTGAATAAAACCGGCCTTCTCCTCTCCAAACTGCTCTCTCGCAAGGTAATCGAGGACTGCGGAATCTGTAACTGACAAGTTTGCTGTGAACTCACTCGTATAGAAGCTTTTCGCCACAAAAACAACATTTCTCTCCAGCAACCTGTCCAGAGCATGCAGATACTCGATATACTCCATCAGAATCATCAGGTTATCCCTATCATTCTGCTCTCCTTTTCTGCATCCTCTCTCAATTCTGTCAAAATACTCGCTCCTCGTAAGAAGGTAATTTTTCCTTGCCACCCCTTTTTTCACATCATCGGTGATTTCCTCATACCAGCTGTCAAGAACCTCGATGAAATCCTCCACAACCCCTTCAAGGTCGTAGAGTTTTGAGAGGGTTGAGTAAACATCTTTCGTTAAATAGGCGGGAGGTCTAATGATCGCCCCCCTGAGCGATCCATCGATGAGCACGATATCCTCATCAGCAATACTGCCAAGCCTGTATTCACTTGTGTGCATGTGGAGCCTTATTCTCTCATCGATGTGAATGTGCGGCCTGAGTGTGGTAACTTCATGCATTTCCCTGATATCCCCCCCAACAGATGCTGCAGAGATTATGTAAAAAACCAGCCCGCTAAGCCTTTCAACACCTCTGCTGCCATCAACACCGCATATTGTGCAGCTTTCAGGCTCCGGCAGCATTTTCCATCTCTGCCTGATTGATCTGGCAATGCTCACGACTTTGGAGTAGCTTTCCTCCAGCGTTCTTTCAAATTCCTCAAGCAACTCATCACTGAGCCTCCACATATCTGACCCTCGAGACACCACCCTGAGAATCCACAAAAATAACCCTGTCCGCGGCATCCTTAAGCTCGTCGTCATGTGAGACTATTATGACCTGGGGTATCTTCCTGAGATAGTTTGTCGTTACGTCAACAAGCTTTCTTCTCCTTTCCTCATCAAGGAAAGGTGTGGGTTCATCAAGAATCAGCAACGGCACTCTTCCCCTTATCATAAACATTGAGAGAGCAAGCCTGAAAGCCAGTCCGAGAGCTATGAGTTCTCCACCACTCAAAAATCCTATCTCCCTCTCCTCTCCCTGATAGAGCACAAAAACTCTAAGCCTCTCTTTCCCCCTCTCTGTAACCTTCTTCAGCCTTATTCCCGAATACTTTCCCTCTGTTAACTCCTCAAAAATCTCACTTGCATACCGCTCAACTTCTCTCATTGAGCTTTCAGCTATAAGATTTTTGTACTTCCTGAACTTATCTCTGATTTCTGTGAGTTCTGGAATTGCAACTTTCTCGAAAACTTCAACCCTCCTTCTGTATTCATCCATCCTCGCAAGCTGTTCTTTAAGAAAATTCAGGTCTCTTTCTGCAGTTTGCAGATTTTCCCTCAAAGCCTCAACCCTGCTCTTCAATCCTGAAAGCTCCTTTGAAATCCTCAAATACTCTTCGTTCAGCTTCCTGTGCTCATCCTCACTGTAAACCCCGAGAACGTCTTCAATCTGAGCCTTTAAAGTTTTAAGCTCCTCATCAATCTCATCAAATCTGATTTTGGTTTCAGAAATTTCTTTTTCAAGCGCACCTCTCCTCCTAATCTCATCCTCAAGCCTTTTATCGGAATCTTTCAGCTGAAGCCATCTGTTGTGGTAATCTCTTAAGCTTCTAACCTCTCTTTCAAGTTCCTCAAGATTCCCGAACCCCTCCTCCCTGAGCTTCCTGTAAAAATCAAGTTTTTTGTTCTCCAGTTCCTTTAGAAGCTCTTCAATCTCCCTGTGCTGGATTCTCAGCTCATCAAGTTTGTTTGCCGATACTGATAGAACTTTTTCCTGCCCCTTAAGTCCATCGAGCTTCTCCTTAATCCTTTTGTACTCCTCACTCTCCGCTGACAGTTTCTCGATATCATGTGCGGACAGCTCCTTCTCCAGCCCTTTTATTTCCTCCACCATCTGCCTGTATTTCAAAACAGCTTCCTGCATGGCAAGAGTTCTCTCAATTTCCTCAAGTTTCCCTTTCAGCGTTTTTTCAAAATCCTCTGCTCTTGCAAGCTCCTCAGCAATCTTTCTCATTTCTTCTCTGTACTCCAGCAGTATTCTCCTTCTGTGATCATCATCAAGCTCCCTTCCGCAAACCGGACACGAACCTTCAGCAGATTTCAGATCCTCAACAGCTTTCTTAAGTTGCTTTCCTCTTGTTAAGAGAGATGATTTTTTTGCAATTAGCTTTTTGAGCTTCTCAGTTATCTCTTTTTCCTCCTCTCTTGCTTTTGAGACAAGAGAGTACATTTTTTCAATTTTATCCGGTGTTAATCCTTTTTCATCGAGCTTTGCTTTCAAGCTTTGAAGCCTCTCAATCCTCCCTCTTAACCCCTCCAGCAGCTTATGGCTGGACTCAAATTTCAAAAGCTCATTTTCAAGCTCCTCGATTTTTCTCTTAACTTCTTCAAGTTTGCTTCCATCTTCCTCAGATTTTCTTATTTGAGTCCTGATTTCGGCAAGCTTCTCTACCAGCCCCTTCTCCTTTCTCTCCAAATCCTTTATTTCCCGATTTATCTCTGAAAGGAGTTTTTCAAGAGCCAGAAATCTCTCCGCTTCTGGTTTGAGCTTTTCAGCCTCTTTTGCCATTTTTTCGAGCTCCAAAATTCTAAAATTCACTTCCTCAAGTTGCTTTTCAAGCCCCTTGAGCCTCTCCTCCAGCCCCCTTCTCTCCTGAAGATGTTGATTTTCCTGCTTTTTCAGAAGTTCAAGTTTGCTTTTATAGTCTTCGAGCTCATTAAGCCTTTTTTTAAGCCTTTCAAGTTCTTCAGAGAGTCTTTCTTCCAGATTTTCAAGTTCCTTGATTTCTCTCTTTGTTTTATCAATTTCGTTCTCTTTCGCCTCCTTTCTCTTTCTTATTTCCTCCTCCTGCCTGAGAAATTCTTTCAACCTGTCTTTTTCTTTTTCAAGCATTTTTATTACAGTTCCAAGGTTCCTCCACGCGTTCTCGTAATCTTCAATCCTCGTGATCTGCTTTATTATTCTCTCCCTGCTCTCATCATCCCTGATTATGCTGTCTATCTCCCCCTGCCTGACGTAAATTGCTCCGGTAAAAACATGTGCCGGGCAGATATGTTTTTCAATCCACTCAGTTATGTTACTGTCCCCCTCAATAACCTCCTTTCCGGTAAGAACCGCTTCTCCATTACTTTTTCTTGAAATCGTGATTTTCTCGCCATTCAGGTAAAAGGTCAGGGTTAGAGAGTATCCTGAGCTGTTTATCCTCACCAAATCATTTTTTCTCAGTCCAGCGGGCTTCAATCCGTAAAATGAAACGAGGATCGCCTCAAGTATTGAACTTTTTCCTGCACCGTTCCTTCCTGCAATAAGGTTTATTCCCGTGTCAAATTCGATCCTTGAGTCTGAATGGGAGCGGAAGTTCTTGATCTGAAGCTCCCTGAGAAGAATCATTCCTCTTCCACCCCCAGAAAGTCCAGAAGTGTTCTTGGCTTCCTGATTTCTTTTTCAACCATTCTTTTTTCCATCATCTTTTTCTCTTCCGGTTCAGGTTCAGTTTGCTCCTCAGCAACCTCCTGAACTTTCTCATCTCCTACCTTCCTCTCAACGGAAAGATAATGCTCAACAACCAGCCTGTAAACCTCATCTTCATCCATCTCTCCCCTTAAAAGGTCAAGAAGCTTCAGCTCAAATTCAGTAAAAAACTCACTTTCCTGCTTTAACTCAATTTCTTCAGCATCTTCAAAAATTCTTTCAAACCTGATTTCAGCGTAACGAAGATTCTTTGCCGCTATCTCGCTGAAGTTCCTCACATCCACCACATCACGGCATCTCAGCTTTGCAATCATAACTCCTTCTCTGTCCATATCTCTTAAAACCTCAAAAAACTTCCTCTCCAGGCTTTCAACACTCTCATCTTCCAGCTCAACATCGTAAAGCTCCCTTGTATCAATTTCAACAAATTCTGGTCTGAAGTTTTTAACTATCAGGAATCCCTTCCCGATTCCATCCTTTGAAACCAGCTCCTTCCGGTATCTTATGATTCTCGAAGCCTCCCTGATGTCATACCTCTCAACGGATCCGGGATAGGCTATGAATCTGCCGTTGAAATTGTAGATCCTCGGTATGTGGATGTGTCCGAAGGCGTAATAGCCTGCTAAAGGCAGATCGCTGATTGTAAGCTCGTATGCCATTTCCAGTTCAACGTCCACAACCTCCTTCACCGCCTGATGGAGGACAAGGATGCTTTTCTCACTCTCCGGCTTCAGCAACGGCAAAACCTTTTCAAGCTGCCATCTGCTTCTGTGCCTGTCCCCAAGAATTTCAACATCCCCTACTGCACCCTTAACTAAGTAAACGTTCTGAATCTTTAAACTTCTTGTGTTCTCTCCAGAAACCGGATTCTTTCTGAGCCCGATGACGTTCAGAAGGCCAAGCGATTCAAGGAGGTGGTAGGCTGATACATCTCTTGATTTGTCATGGTTTCCCTCAACAGCAAAAACAGGAATGTTCTCTTTCCTGAAAATCCAGAGTGTTTCGATTGCATCTTTGATTGTTTTCGGACTTGGAAGGCTTCGATGGAAAAGGTCGCCTGCTATAATCACAAAGTCCACGTTCTCCTCAACAGCCTTCTTGGCAATACTCCTGAAGGCTTTTGCAAAGTCCTCTGCTCTCCATGGCTGGTTGTACTGCTCATAACCAAGATGAACATCAGCTATATGGGCAAACTTCATACTGCCAGATCCTCTAAGGTTATCTGCCTTTTCTGCTCCTCCTCTCTCCCGAGCCACTCCTCAACGACATCAATATCCCTGCCACCATAGTTTCCTGCAAATTTTCTCACCTTCAAAGCCACAGGAAGCTTAACTGCAGAACCTACAACCACAGCTTCTCCAACGCCGAGGGATGCGATGTCTTTCAGCAGATCTTCACTGATTTGCTCGCTTGCATGCTGTACATACCTCTGGTCATTTGGTTCGGTGATTCTCAGGATTATTTTTGTATTGCACTGGCTCAGAACA
>CAZZLE010000223.1:0-3699 GCA_964654595.1 uncultured archaeon
AACACCACCGCAGATTATCTTTACATTGATCTCACCAAACCCCTTTGGTTCTCCAGCGTTGGGGACTTCCTTTCTTGCAAAAAGCGGAAAACCAAGCTCCCTTATATCATCAACATCTCTGACAGCACCATCAATTATCACTCCTGCAATCTTTCTGTTTATGCAGCTTCTCGTAGCCAGCTCCCCCCAGACTGCTGCGGTGTAACCTGAAACTTTTATAACCAAGACATCTCCCTCCCCGGCAACGTTTATTGCCTCCACCGGCTTCGCCCAGTCTCCATCCATTGTGCTTACAGTAACAGCTTTGCCCACAATCTTCTTTCCCCTGACAAGCGGATAAATACCTTCCATCGCTCTGGCTCTGTGCATCGCATCGCTAACATTTGGTGTGGATACTTTCATCAGCAGCTCCCTTATCTCCTCATCAAGACTCTTCTTTCTGACTTCAACTTTTCCACCCCTAACAACCTCATCTATTGCCTCTCTAACCCTCCTTGCCGACTCGGTTACGTTTCTCGACTTGACAATGTTGCTACCAACAATTACTATACTTGCCCCCATTGAAACGCAGGCTGCAGCCCTCTCAGCATCCAAACCTCCAGCTGCTGCAACAGGAATTGAAACACTCTCAACAACATCCCTTAAAACCTCAAGGGGATCCATTCCTTTCATCTGCTGGTCTATACCAACATGCACGTTCAGATAGTCAGCACCAAGTTCCTCAACCTCCTTTGCTCTAACTTCCGGGTCAGTTACGTTTATCAAATCAACCATAATTTCGCAACCATACTTTCTGGCTGCCCTTATCGCTTCAGCAATTGTGTCATCATCAGAGAGAGCAAGAATTATAACAACGTCAGCTCCGCTTTTGGCAGCCATCTCAACCTCAACCGCTCCAGTATCGATTGTTTTCATGTCAGCAAGAATTTTGTGACCTTTGTAGTGCTTTTTAAGTTCTCTGATAGCATTCATTCCCTCACTTTTAATTAAGGGAGTTCCAGCCTCAATCCAGTCCGCTCCACCTTCAATTGCCTCACCCGCTATCTCAATCGCCCTTTTGAGTTCAAGCAGGTCAAGGGCGACCTGGAGGATAGGTCGGTTCATAATCAATTTTAAGCTTGGGGAAATTTATAGCTTTAGGATAGCTTTAAAACCGAGATGTAGATTAAGAGCAGTGAATCACCCATGCATAGTGCAGGTAAGGGATGTCCAGCAGGATAAGATTGATATGTTGGAGAAAATGGCACTCAAAAGAAGTGCAGAAGTCGAAAGGACAAAAAATGGGCTTGATATTTACTTTGAAGACGTGAATGAAGCAAGAAAGTTCATTTCCAGCCTTAAAAAATCCATGAAGTTCAGAATAAAGATGTCCACAAAATATGCAGGCCTCAGAGGGAGCAGGGTGAGAGTTCTTTTCGTCTACTCTTTAAGGAGATTTTGATGAGGATTTCGGTAACTGAATTTCTGAAAATCAGGAAAGAATTAAGGTCTCACAGAGACATCAGAAAGCTTCCCTATCCGAGGGGGATGCTCCACTCCATACTCCAGCAGAAAAAGGTTGACAGCGTGAAGAAGAAATACCACAAATTTGCCGAGAGAATACCTGAAATTGTGGAATACTGGGAGAGGGAGAAGAAGTTTCCGAGCTGGCTCACATTACCGCCGGTGATGAAAATCAGACTGCTGATGAAAGGTATGGGTTTTTCTGCAAAATCGATAAACAAGGCACTCAGAAGTCCTGAAGAAGTCCTGAACGACGAAAAAATTGCAGAACAGATAAGAAGGGCTGTTTTGAGTGATTACGTTTATTCTCCAATCGCTGCAAAGCTTCAGAGAGCGAGAGGGGAGCTTGGAGAGAAGGCTGTTAGGCATGAACTTACAAAGGCAGGTATTGAATTTTTAACTGAGAAAGACTTAAAGGGACGGTTCAGCAAAACTCCGGACTTTTACTTCGAAGAACCTTTAAGGTTCACGGGGATGGAGATAAGATGGATTGAAAGCAAGGCCATGTTTGGTGATCCGAGGAGCCATGACCTTTACTGGAGAAAACAGTACTCCAAATACTACGATATGTTTGGTAAGGGTCTTGTTGTTTACTGGCTTGGATGTGTTGATGGGATTGAAGTTAGCGATGGTTCTGAGTTCAAAAACAGATACAGAAAATCACTTCTTGACATGCTTCTATACCTTACCGACTCAAAGGATGAGAGCTACGCAGAGAGGCTCAATGCAAAATTCATTGAGGTTGATGAGGAAAATGAAATCCTTGCCGCTGAGAGGGTGGTGGAGGCCTACGCTGAAGGGAGAATTATGGCTTTTACGTACAAGAAAAATGAGGTGGCAAGAATTCTAAAAAATATGGGTTTTGACGTTGTAGTTATCTAAAAAGCTCTCCCTTTGAAGGGCCCGGAACGAACTCCACTCCGGGATGTCTCTGCATCATAGGCTGCGGGTAGAGCTCCATGAGCTCGTAAACTTCCTCCGGCACATCCGTTGAGACCTTTAAACCAAGCTGCCTTAATTCTTCTACAGTAAGCGGATAATCGTGAGTCCATCTGCCCTCGGTTAGAATCTTTGCAACCTCTTTTGCCCTCTCCTCATCCATCTTGTCTTTCAGGAGGTTAAACACAGTCTCTCTCACCTGGTTAATAGCTTTCTCCGCTATATCAGCCATGATGAGAGTTTCGTCATCAATGTCCTTCGGGTTCTTTTTCTCAATAACCTTCAAAATTGACGGGGCAGGATAATTCATGAGCTGCGGATCCACCGGCCCAAGAACTGCATGGGGGTCCATAAGTATTTCATCAGCGGCAAGGGCTATGAGAGTTCCGCCGCTCATAGCGTAGTGTGGCACGATAACTGTGGTTTTTGCTGGATGGTCGTGCAGAGCCTTTGCTATCTGTGTCGCAGCCAGAACCAGCCCACCTGGGGTGTGGATGATGAGATCAATTGGCCTGTCTTTTGGTGTGTTTCTTATTGCCCTCAAAACCTTCTCAGAATCGTCAATGTCTATGAAGCGGTAAATGGGTATTCCAAGAAAGCCTATGCTCTCCTGACGGTGAATCATGGTTATTACATTTGTTCCCCTCTTCATCCCTATTCTGCTCATTGCCCTTCTCCTTGCAGCAAGAAGTTGCTGGTGTCTCAGCTGAGGTGCAAATATCAGGTAGAGGAAAAGTATTATCCAGAACAGACCGCTGAAGAACCCAAAGGGGTCGGTTGCCGTGACCATAGACAGTATTTTTAATTGAGTTTATGAAGCTGACTCTCGGGAATTTTGTTTCCGGGCTGTTTTATATTTTAAACAGAAAACGGTCAAGTCATGGGAAATATCCTGCTAATAGTTTTATACAAAAGGAGGGCACTCAAGATTGTTTGGCCGGAAAAAAGCTCTAACATGCTGTCGCAAATCTTTTTATTTTCGGGTTTTATTGTATATATTTTTGGTCTTTATTTCCTCTGTTTTGAGATTGGGGTGACCAGATTTTTATATCAAAGTCTTTCCTCAAAGAATTTCCTTTAATTTTCGTAAAAGGTAATTTAACCGGTTCAATCTGAAAAAGGATTTCAGAATAAAAGTCGAACATCTTTATAAATGACCTGCAAGTTTTGGGATGTGCGACGGTATATAAATCAAATAAGGCATCAGAAAGCTTTAAATAGGAAATGGAGGAAATATTACTGGAGGTTGAAATCAGA
>CAZZLE010000224.1:0-2564 GCA_964654595.1 uncultured archaeon
TTCAGGCTTTGGAGCATGGTAAACGTGCTCTACCATCTTGCTGTCGGATATAAAGCTTCCAAGGTTGAAGATGATTTCGGGAAAAGACTCAAAAATTTCTACTCAGGCCTTGAAATTCCTGATAAGGAGATCATCAGAGCACTGTTTCCTTACACCGATAACCTAACCCGATTCGCAAATTTGTTTATTGCAAGAGTGCTTCAATCTAAAGAAAATCAAAAAAATTAAATACTTTCCTTTTGCCAGAAAAAGTGATTCTGGAGGTGATGTTATATGGTCGAAATAAACGTTGATCAGGACAAATGTAGCGGATGTGGTGAGTGTATCTCAGTTTGCCCGGGAGCAGTTTTTGAGTTCAACGATGACGGGAAGAGCTATCCAGCAAACCCTGATGAGTGTCAGGAGTGCTGTTCCTGTGTTGAAGTTTGCCCGGAGGGCGCCATCACAGTAGACGTCTGTGAGTGAACCTTCACCATTTTTTCTATTTCTTTGAGTATTTCATCAATTCCCTCACCTGTTATTGCTGAGTATGCAGGTCTGTCTCTTTTTCCGTGCATGTCGGCCTTGCTGTAAACTTCAATAATGGGTTTGGAGAAACACCTTTTAATTTCCTCTAAAAGAGAGGTTTGCTTTTCAAGAGAGTATCCGCAGGTTTCGGTGGGGTCAATTACGAAGAGAATAACATCAGCAAGGTGCTTTAAAGCGAGTATGGCTCTCCTCTCTATTTTATTTCTCTTGCTCAGGGGTCTGTCAAGAAGTCCCGGAGTGTCAATCACCTGAATCTTTCTCCCTCCTAACTCGGCAAACCCAACGTTGATTTTCTTGGTGGTAAAAGGATAGCTCGCAACTTCCGGTTTAATGGTTGAAATTAGAGCAACCAGAGATGATTTACCCACATTGGGATACCCAGCAACAACTGCAGTTGGCAGGTTCTGCAGAACAGGAATTTCTCTCATCCTGTTTTTTGCATCGTTCAAAAATCTCAGTTCATCATCGATCTGCTCAATAATCGAAGCCACTCTCCCATAGGCGGCTTTTACAACCACAGAGGGATTTTTTCCACGCTTAATTTCTCTCACACTGTTCGTCACAACCTTTTGAATCATCCCATCGGCCCACTTCAACGCGGCCAGTGATTTTTTCAGATTCCCGATCCCAACAATAACATCAACCATATCTCTATAAAACTCGGGCAGTGAATCGTAGCTCGGATGTGCATCAATAATCTTCTTGAAATAATCCCTCGATACATTTGAGATCGTGGAGAGCTTGTTCAAAGCCTTCTCTTTTGGGTTTTTTCCATCCACCTTCGCAGCTCTCCTGAAAATTTTGTCTATCAACTCCTCTGCTGTTAACACAGTTGGCAATTTTCTGAAATCCTGCATCTGTGGTAGTTAACCCAAGGTATTATTTCTTTTTCCTCGCAACTATCATTTTGGCTTCTCCGAAACTGATTACATCAACAATCTCGAAACCCTTTTTAACCAGCTCCTCAACGTAGTTCTCAAGGCTGAGGTCATTTTTGAATGTATATCTCTTCTCACCTTTCTCAATCTCACCAAAGCACCAGAGGTTCCATTCAAGATCGCAAAGATCGATTTCCTTGCTGTTATCCCAGAAGTACTGCTTGTTCACGTAAATTCCACCGGTCTTGAGAGCCCTTTTTATTTTATCAATCATTCCAACATTTTTACCGCCCGGATTGTAGGACGAGAAGATAATGTCGTATCCTCTTCCAATATCATCCTTAAAGAAGTCGCCTGCAACGAAATCCACCCTCTCTGCCTTGTATTTCTCCGCATACTCTCTGCTTCTTTCGACAACTTCTGGCAGATCAAATACCACAGCCTTTAATTTTGGATTCAGCCTTGTGAACGCTATGGAGTAAAGACCGTGACCCCCGCCGAGGTCAAGAAGTTTTCTTGCATTCCTGAACTCCTCGTATCTGGCCACAATTTCAACTGTTCTCTGCAATTCTCCAAGCAAAGATTGCTGTGCCATTGAGTGGATTACAGATTCTGAAAAGAACTTTTCCCTGTCCAATCTGACCGGTCCTTCCTTTACGATTTTCTCAAGGTTCAGCCACAATCCGAGGTCAGAAAAGTGCTTTTTTAAAAAGTTAATCTGGGAATACTGCGAATCCTGACACAGAAACGTCCTCGAAATTTCTGATAGCCCGTAAATGTCTCCACTTTTTACAAGCAATCCAGTGTTTGCAAGACATTCCAAAACAAGTTTTATAAGTTTGCGATCTCCACTTAATTCTTTTGCCACTTCTTCAGCGTTTCTGGGATTTTTCAGTATTTCAAAAAGATTTAGTTCAACCGCAGCTCGAAGCAACTGGATTTTTCTGAAACCATCACTCCATTGCCTGATAAGATTTTCAAATTCAGAACCCTTTTCCGGAATCTCCAGCACGTCAATCACCGGGCAGAATAACAACTTTCCCGTTCATACGTATAACCTCAACATCAATTCCGTAAACTGCCTTTATGTTCTCTCTGTTCAGAATTTCGATCCCGCCAGAAGCAAAAATTTTACCGTTTTTTATCATTAAAATTCTG
>CAZZLE010000225.1:0-2515 GCA_964654595.1 uncultured archaeon
CCGACACGGCTCAAATCGTACTGAGATCCCGCCTCAAATCCGAATTTCATGCATCCATGCAGGAAAGGAGCGCTTGTTCCGAAGATGTTGAGCTTCTCCTTCTCACATAGTTGCCACAGTGGTTGTAAGAAGTTGTAGAGCGGACTGCCATCGTAAAATACAATAGTCGCTCCAGCTAACAGCCCGCTTACAACGGTGTTCCACATCATCCATGATGGAGGAGAGTACCAGAGGAACCCGTCTCCCTCCTTGAAGTCCATGTGGAAAGAGCCCTTGAATATCTCAACCGTAATCCCTCCATGTCCGTGCACAATCGGTTTTGGAATTCCTGTCGTTCCTGAGGTGTAGAGAACCCAGAGTGGATGGTCAAATGGCAAAGGCTCGAATGTCAGCTTCTCCCTCCTGTCAACAGCTTCCTGCCAGTAGTGTACGGGAATGTTCAGTTTCAAATCGTGTGATTCGTAGAGGTTGGGAACTAAAACAACTCTTTCAAGGCTCGGAATTCCGTTGACAACAGTTTTCATGTCTTCAAGCTTGTTGAACTCCCTTCCATTGTAAAAATGTCCGTCTGAAGAGATTAGAACCTTTGGATCGAGCTGCTTGAATCTGTCAATTACAGCCCTTGGTGCAACCTCGCCACCAACAGCCGCCCATATTGCACCGATACTTGCCGTTGCCAGCAGAGCAACCACTGCCTCCGGCACCTGACTGCAGTAAGCAACAACTCTGTCCCCCTTCTTAACACCCATTTCCTTCAGCCATGCTGCAAAGGCTGCGGTCTGCCTTTCCAGCTCACTCCAGCTAAAAACCCTTCTCAGTCCATCCTCTCTGACGTATACAACCGCCTCACCCTCTCCCGCCTTCAAAAATGCGTGTTCAGCGTAGTTTAGCGTTGCCCCCTCAAACCACTTCGCTCCCGGCATCTTCCGCTCGTCCAGCACGGCCTTGTAACTGCTGTAGCTTTTGACCTCAAAGAACTCATAGATACTTTCCCAGAAGTCTTCAAGTTTCTCAACTGACCACTTCCAGATGTTCTTGTAGTTTTCAACATTCTCTCTCGCGTTTTCTGAAACCACAAAGTCCAATCCTTTGTTTTCGGAAAGCCACTCAACGAATTCTGCCAGATTCGTGTTCTTTATGAAATCCGAATCCGGTTCCCACAAAATTTTCGGTTCCACACTTTCACCCCCATTTATAACTTTTAATGAGCATATTTAAATCCATTATCATTTAAAAAAATGAAATGTGCTCAAAGCGTGAGCATCACGGAAGCACCAAGTCTTTGTACCTCTCCCTTATCACCCTCTTGTTTATCTTGCCAACAGTTGTTCTTGGCATCTCCTCGACAACAAAAACTCTGTCTGGAAGCCACCATTTTGGAATCTTTCCTGTCTCAACGTAGTTCTGCATCAGAAAGTCGATTATTTCCTTCTCAGTCACGCTCATTCCGGGTTTTGGAACAACAACCGCTATTGGCCTCTCGCTCCACTTCTCACTTCTCGCAGCAACCACGGCAGCCTCCCCAACAGCAGGGTGCTCTAAAATCAAACCTTCGAGCCTTACTGAGCTTATCCATTCACCACCGCTCTTTATCACATCCTTTGCTCTGTCCAGAATCAGAATGTATCCCTCCTCGTCCCAGACACCAAGATCACCGGTGTGGAACCATCCTTCATTATCCCAGGATTCGGCAGTTTTTTCAGGATTCTTCCAGTAACCCTCCGTTAAGCCAGGACTTCGAATCAGAATCTCACCCATCGTTTTGAAGTCTCTTGGGACTTCTCTGCCTTCATCATCCACAATTCTGACTTCAACAAAGGGAGCAGGCAAGCCAGCTTTGTTGAGATACTCTACCTGCCTTTCCCAATCCCAGTTGAGCATGTGGTCCTTCAGCACTGCAAATGTAAAGCCAACACCTTCAGACATCCCGAATGCCTCGATCATCTTTATGCCCAGCTGTCTCGCTCTTTCAAACAGCACTCTCTGAGGATGCTCTCCATCACACACGAACTTGAACTTTGACAGCGCATCCCGGTAGTTTTCTGCCTCAGGATGTTCTATGAGCATTTTCAGAAATACAGGAACTCCACCGGCAAAAGTGACACCCTCGTTCTTTATCAAATCGAGCATAACTTTCGGTTCATACCTTCCAGGCAGAACCTGCTTCATTCCCAGCATTGTCGCCAGATACGGAAATGTCCATCCCATTCCATGGAAGAACGGAGGAATGTGCATTATGGTATCTGCGGAACTCATCCTTGCGGGAGACTCGTTTACAGAAAGGGCAAGTCCGTTGATTATGCACTGCATCACAACCTGTCTGTGGGAGAAGTGAACAGCCTTGGGCAATCCTGTTGTGCCGGAAGTGAAATAGACCACTGCAGTTTCCCTCTCGTCAAGCTCAGGAAACTCGTAATCAGAGCCGTCCTTAACCAAGTCCTCCCATATGTAAACTGGCTTCAGATCGGAAGAGCGGTTCAGCAGGAATGCCGAGACCGATATCGTAGGCCGTCTT
>CAZZLE010000226.1:0-12825 GCA_964654595.1 uncultured archaeon
GTGAGAAGTGTTAATACTTAAACATCTTCACAGCTTAGAAGCTCTTCTTTCAGCAAGCTTTCACGCTCTTTATTGCTTCTTCAGCGAATTAAAGGTACGGTAATAAAATGAGGTGTGTGGAGTAGGATATTCTCGTCGGTGGGGCAGAAACGATTAAATATCCTGCTACCGCCAAGGAAAGCTTGTGAGCGTCTCGGGATTAGCTTCACCACTTTGAAGAGGTGGATTTATTCGGGAAGGATTAGAGCTGTCAGGACTCCTTCCGGTAGGTGGAGGATACCGGAAAGCGAAATAGAGAAGATTATTGGTGAAAAGACAGGAGTTGAAGAAATTAGAGCTGTTATCTATGCCCGTGTCAGCTCCAGCGACCAGAAGAGCGACCTTGAGAAGCAGATAGAGCACCTCATACAGTACTGCAGCGCAAGGGGCTACAGATTAGTTGATGTTCTCAGCGATGTGGCCAGCGGCCTTAATGCCAGCCGTAGAGGTCTGATGAAGCTCTTCAGCTGCGTGGTAAGCAGGCAGGCAGATGTTGTGGTCGTAACTTACAGGGATAGATTAACTAGGTTCGGCTTCGAGTATCTGGAGTTCTTCTTCAAGCACCACGGCGTGAGAATAGAGGTTATCCATGGTGAGGAGCCCAGAGATGCCCATCAGGAACTCGTTGAGGATTTGATAGCAATTCTTACTTCTTTTGCGGGCAAGCTTTACGGCATGAGGAGCCACAGGAAAAAGAGGCTCGTTGAAGGATTCAAGAAGCTTCTAGAGGAGGTAGAGAAGAATGAGCAAGGTAGTTAGGACTGTCGTAGTCAAGTCGGCTCCTCTGCCGAGGAAGGTGTTTAGAGTCTTTATCGAGCTTGAGGGCATTTATAAGAGCATGGTCGAGCAGCTGACAATGTTCGCTGTCAGAAGCAACACTACGAGCTTCATCAGGCTTAAAGCGTTGAAGTACAGGGAGCTCAGAGAAATGTATCAGCTGCCGTCGCACTACGTCTACACTGCATGCCAGGATGCCTCTGCCAGGGCTAAGAGCTTTCTAAGGCTGAAGAAAAGGGGTTTAGCTAAGAGAGAGTATCCAGAAATCAGAAAAGTAAGCATCTGGCTTGACGACCACCTGTGGAAGCCAAATGGGCTGACGTCCATTAGGATAGCAACTCACAAGGGGTGGGTTGAAGTGGGCTTCGAGCCTCACAAGCAGTACTGGAAGTGCATCAATGGAGGCTGGAAATTGGCTTCTGGGGCCAAAATCAAGCTTGACAAAAGGAATAGACGGCTGGTTATCTGCCTGGCTTTCTTCAGGGAAGCTGAAGAATACAATCCTGAAGGATACCTGCCCGTCGACGTCAATGAGAACAATGTAACCATTTTGGTTGACGGCACTGCCTATCTCTTCGAAACCGACATGGAGAAGCTTGTGCTTGGATACTACTACCGCAGGAAGAGCGTGCAGGAAAAATACGACAAGCTCCATGGTTCAAGCTCTAGAGTGAAGAGGAAGGTTTTGAGAAAGCTCAAGGAGAGAAAGAAGAAATCTGATATTAAATGGAAGATTGCGAACATCGTTGTTCGAACTGCCCACGAGAAGCAACATGCTATTGTCTTGGAAAATCTAGGTAAGAAGGCAGCGGACAGTATGATTGAGAAGATAAAGGATGCACAGCTGCGCCACAGGATATTCCAGGCCAGCTTCAGGGGCATTCAGAATGCAATCAGGGAGAAGGCCAGAGAGTATGGTGTGCCAGTAGTCCCCGTTAGCCCAAGAAACACTTCCAAACTTTGTCCGTTACACAACTCGCATATAGACTATGATAAAGCCCATGATGATAGCTCCAGGGTTGGCAAATGCAGTGTGGGTGGAGAGCTCTGGCATAGAGATGTTGCTGCCTGCTGGAATATCCTTTTCAGAGCCCTTCGGGGCGATGGGAGCGATGCTCCAAGCCTCGTTCTCAGCCACCTGCACGGCAGTCTTCAGCAGTGCTATAGCTTTCCGTGCATCTCCCTCGCTCTGTGCGGCAATGGCTGCACATAACTCTGTCACACCTTCATCCAGAGCACCTTCCACTAACCCTCTCTGGGCCCGACCCCTGAGGATTTCAGCCAGGTCTTCTGCCGTGTATGCTGGGAACACGATCTGGATGGGCTGAAGACTGGAGAGGACCCTGCTTTCCAGAGAACGGATAAAATCCACTGCGTTTGATATGCATATTAGGCAGACAAACGTTTTCGGAACGTATATACGGGACAGGTTGTAGAGCAACTCGTTCGGCTTTGACATCAGGTTCGCCTCATCAAGAACGACCGTCACAACGCCGCCGACTTCGGAGAGGGCGTCCCTCAGCTTCTCATAGTAACTGCTTATACTCCAGCCCTTGAAGGTTACTCTTTCTCCCCTCAAATCGCTAACGATTTGCTCTATTATCTGCCCTTCGCTTCGATAATCTCTACACAAAACATAAACAGGTCTGTACCTCACATCGATCCCATCTTCAGCGATGATCTTCCTGAGTTCTCTCAGAATGTAAAGCACAACTGTAGACTTCCCTGATCCGGACTTTCCGTAAATTACAATATTGGAGTGAGGCTGTCCTCTCACAACGTACTTCAGGTATGACACGAGTTCCCTAATCTGCTCCTCTCTTCCAAGAATACGCTCAGGAATGTAGTTTTCTGAAAAAACCTCAAAATCTTTGAAAAGAACTTTTGAACCCATTATGAGTTCTTTTAGATCCATGATCGAACAAAAAATCCAAGAACCATATAAACCTATCCTTTCTTCTGTTCCTCTGAACACTATATTTTCCTCTGAAAAAAGAAAGAGAGTTAACTACTCAAACTCAATTTTCAGCCTGTTCATGATTTTTTCGTACTCCCCGTTGGTCAGAAGAACTACAAGACGCCTGAAGCTGTCCTGCGGGAGCATCTGCTTCACTATCCACAGGAGCCTTATCCCGTTCTCGAAGACATCGCTCTGAAGCGTCCCCGCACGGGCACCGAACAGCTCTCCAAAAAGCATGTTGGTTTCCTCGCTTATGACCAGAGTCTTTCTTACCTTTCCCGCCCCACCTTCTTCTTTTGCCTCCGTTTCTCCCTTACCTTCGAGAATTTTCGGAACCACACCCTTACTCGTTTCCGAGATCACGGGAATCTTTTTTGGCATACCTCACCACCTCATCCACTATTTTCATAAACTCCTTCGAAAAGGGACTGTCCACATCAAACTCGAAAACGGGCTTTCCTTCTTCCTGCGATTTCTCCACAGCTATAGCCCTCGGGAGCACACCAATAACAGGCACATCCGGATAGAGCTCCCTGAGCTGCTCCAGCCTGATCTGGGGAACTTTGCTCTGCCTTGTGAACTTGTTCGCCACGAAGCCGAGAACTCTCAGGTCTGGCGCGAGACCGGCGTCTCTCAGATCCTCCAGTATGCCGAACATGAGCTGCACCGCTATTATGCTGAAGTAGCTCAGCTCCACCGGGATCAGGACGTAATCCGAGGCTGTCAGCGAGTTTATGGTAAGAATACCGAGGCTTGGAGGATTGTCGATGATAATGTAGTCGTAGTGGTAGTGCACGGCCTCCACGACCCTCCTCAGGCGGTGCTCTCTGATGTACATGTTCATGAGCTCCTTTTCCACCATGGAAACCTTTGGATGGGCAGGGATCAGGTAGAGGTTCTCGTCCACCTTCACCGTAGCGCTGTTCACGTCCTCCTTCCCCACCCTTTTCATCAGCAGCAGGTCCCCAATATCTCTATCGCGGTCCAGAACCTTCATCTCTATCAGAGCAAAGCTCAGGCTGAACTGCGGATCCATATCAATGAGAAGCGTGTCGTATCCTTTCTTCGCAAGAGCATATCCGAGGTTGAGGCTGACGGTGGTTTTCCCGACACCTCCCTTCTGGTTTGCAACACTGATGATGGTGCCCATACACACACCTCACCACTCTTAATTGTGCAGAACAATATATAAACATTTGCTCATATGAAGGTTTAAGCTCATGTTCATTTACGCATAACTACTTTTAAAGTTTTGCACGTAAACATACAGGAGTATATGAGCAAAAAATATAAATGGTTTTCCGGCTAAGCAAAAGGACAGAGAGCTTTATGAGGTGGAGGGATCATATCCGGATAACCCGCGAGGTTTGCAAATACTACGGTCTTCAAAATGCTACAGAGGTTGCTGAAGCGAGTATCCTGCCGGACAGGGATCCGGACTATTACTGGACCTATGACGGAGGGTGGCGTCAGAAACGCGTTCCGCACCACGATGAAAAGGCAGTTGAATGGGCCTTCAGGTATTTGAAGAAGGCCAGAAAGAGCTGGAAAGCAGGCCAGCCCTTTGCGGAGTATCTCGGGAGAGCCCTGCACTACCTGCAGGATTATTCCGTTGATCCCACAGAGAATCTCTGGGTGTTCAGCTACAGGTCTGACGAGGCGCATGAAGCCAGAGAACTGGATCTGCAATCACAGCCCGTTAATCACCATGCCATAGAGAGAGGAGCATCTCAGCGGTGCTATCCTCACGAGTTCAAGGGTGCAGTCCAAGCAGCAGGAAAGGGCAGAACGGCAGAGGAGATAATGTGGATCAGCACTTACCTCACATCTCTGGCCCTGAAGCTCGTCTTCAACCCCGACAGACCTGAAAATCTGGAGGTGAGGTACAGAAAGGCTCTTGTAATGCATATCATCCTCATCGCAATCCCCTGGATTCTCATCCTTGCTCTCAACCTCTTCAGCTCTTCAACATTAATATGGTCAGCCATCGGAAGCTACGTTATACACAAGCTTGACTTCCACTATTCAAGATGGAGAACCAATCACGAGTGGTTCTAGATTTTTTTCTGCAAAAAGCAGAAAAGCCGGACTTTTAAGATGATGATATACAGAAGTCCGTGAATCCGTGCATCTGCTTTTGCGTGTATATGTATTTACGACCAAATTACTCTGAGTCTGCAAAACAGGATGGGAAGCACAACATAGCACGGTATCCGTTATGTGGTGAGAGCACTTGCAGGAATTAAATAGCCTGGTGTGATTTCAGTATCCATGCATTTGCAGGATATCCTATGATCTTTTTTCTTTTCTCGTAAGATCCCTTATCCCTTCCCAGTCACCTCTTGTAAAGGTGAAGGTTTTCACGTATTTTGAAGGAGTTATGGCAAAAACCATCTCGAAAACTTTTAAGATATTTTTGTAACTTAATTTATAGGTGTTGGAAAATGGGGGAAGAGCTTTTCGCACCGGCTATAATCGACAACACTCCCGGTCGCAAACTGATAGATGTGATTAGGAATCAGCTAAAAAAATCCAAAAAAGCCAAATTCGCTATAGGATATTTCTTTCTCACCGGATTTAACCTAGTAAATGAGGATTTTCCAGAAAATATAGAAGAAAAGCCTTTTTTAAAGATCGTGATGGGAAATGAGACAACTCTGCCCACCAAGGAAGAACTCGCTGCAGGTTACAACTTGAGAGAACTATTGAAGCGATACATGATAGAGGAATTGCAAAAGACGGAGCTCAGCGAAGAGCAGAAGAACCGGATAAAAAGATTGAGGGACCTCGTTGCCGAGAACGTGATCGATGTAAGACTATACGACAGATCGAGACTGCATGCAAAGCTGTACCTCTTTATCACCAATCCGGAGGAGATATACGGATCTCCCGGGCTTGCGATTGTGGGTTCGTCGAACTTCACAGCTGAGGGGCTTACTCAGAACAGAGAGCTTAACGTACTTCTGTCTTCGAGAGAGAACGTGGTCTATCTTGAGAAGTGGTTTGACTCACTGTGGGAAGAGGCGTCCGAGTTCAGAGAAGATCTCCTCAAAGTCATCGACTATTCTGGAGTTCTACCTGAAAGCCCCTATCCGAGGATCGGAAAGTTCGTGGATCCAGTAACCCTGTTTAAGTATCTGGTCTACAACTGGTTCGAGGGAAGAATACACAGCCTGGTAGAGAAGGACATCTTGATGGAATTCCAGATCGTCGGTGTACTGAATGCTGTGAACATTCTCAATTTCTACAACGGGGTAATTCTGGCAGACTCCGTTGGCCTAGGAAAGAGCTTTATGGCTGCAGAGATAGTTGAGGAATTGTTGTACGGCAAACACTCCTCATGGGTTCCGGAAGGGAAAATTCCTGGAATTATGCTGATTCTTCCTCCATCAATAATCCCGCAATGGGAGGATCTTCTGATAGGGGGAAAATCAAAAAATGGAAGCCAGTTCCTCAGAAACAATTTGAAGAAGTCTGTCATTGAGAGGGAGAACTACAAGATTTACGAGGTATACAGTGAAAACGGAGAAAAACTGATTGGTAAGATTGCCTTCCTGTCACTCGGACTTTTCCAGAACATGAAGGAACATGAACTGGAAAGAGTTGCCGAGGACTATGATCTCTTCATCATAGATGAGGCACATAAGTACAGAAACAAGAATACAAACAGGTGGAATAACGCAAGAAGGTTGCAGAAAAAGAGTAACGGATTCTCCAACAAGTACATACTCCTGACCGCAACCCCACTGAACAACTCGATCATTGACATCTATAACCTGATAAGAATATTCGTGGATGACACTTTCGTGCCGTTCCGAAGGAAGCACAACAAAGACATAACAAAACTGATCGCAAAGTACAGAAAATACAAAAAAGAACTCGAAAAAGAAAACGATGCCACGAAGAGAAAAATACTGAAAGAGACGGCTGCAGAAATTAAAAAATACATTTTGGATGAGATCATGGTCCTGAGAACCCGAAAGTACATAATGGAGCAGTTCAAAGACTTGAAGATAAACGGCAGACCGCTGGTCTTCAAAGACCCGAAGCCCTACAGTCTTGATTATTCCCCCTTCTACACAAGCGAGTATCTGCAGTTTCTGAACTTCCTCAACAGAACGCTTGAAAGCATATCATTCGAACACACAAAACTCTACGGAACCAGATACGTTGTCTTTGAGGAGGAATCTCTTGAAGAAGGAGAAGATAAAAGGCACTACGTCGAAATAGCAGATCTTTTCAGGCTCCTACTCGGTAAAAGACTGGAAAGCGGGATTTATGCATTTGAGACAACGCTCCGCAGGATATACGAGAAAGAAAAGATCTTCTACGATATTTTCAAGGCTAAAATGAACGCAATCTTGGACAAAGAGTCGCTAAAAGCCGTAATTGAAGAAGCAATGGATAAAGCCAAAATAAAGAAGGATCTTGAGGCCATATCAGAAGAATTTGGAGCAGAAGAGGCAAAGGATACAGGACTAGATAGAGTTGTTAAGATCCTTGCAGAATACGCAGAGGAGCTGAAAGAGAATGATAAAATGTACACTGAGTCTGAAATACTCAGGCTGGGACTCAAAAAAGCCCTGAAAAAAATCGAGCATGACTTGAGAGTGATGGATGAGATTCTGCAAAAGCTCGACGACCTGAAGGAGAAGGAGCACGGGATGAACAGAATCCTCGGCAGAATACCAAAAGATGAGGACATCATCGAGCTTTCAATTTTCTGTTATCGCAACGACCCCAAGCTGGAGGCTCTCAAACAGATCATGGGGCCGCTATCTGTAAGATCAAAGAAGCTTGAGGATGCCCCATCACTCTACCGGCGCAGGGTAGTTATATTCACCCAGTACAAAGATACGGCCTACTACCTATACCATAACCTGCTCGACTGGGTCAAAAACAACCCCGATCTGCACACCTGGCTCAGATCAACCTCGGGCAGTATTGAGATAGGTCTCGTCACAGGAGACACAGACACCCAGACAAAGATCAACTACATCAAGAGGTTTGCTCCCAGGGCGAACAACGGCTACAGTGAAGTTGAAAAATTTGGAGAGATAAAGATCCTGATATCAACGGACGCCCTGAGTGAGGGCGTGAACCTACAGGATGCGGATGCAGTGGTCAACTACGACCTCCCGTGGAATCCAATGACGATAGTACAGAGAGTAGGCAGAGTGAACCGCATAGGCAGCGATAAGGATATCGATGTCGTCAACTTCATTCCTTCCCGTGAGATAGAGCTCCTTGTCGGAATAATTACGAAGCTCAAAGAAAAGATAGAAGACATAACACTCGTAGTCGGAAAAGACACCAAAATCCTGAGCCCCGATGAGGAGATAAGTGTCGAAACATTCGGACAAAAAATAAAGGACATATCCCGGCTATCAATGACAGAACTGGAGCAGTACGGAATGTCTGAGGACTTCATGCAGCTGATACCTGGAGGGATACCGAAGGAGCAGCTGGACGAATACATGCTACTAAACATCGTGCAATACGAGCTTGGATACACCTCTGAAGATTTCAAAGACGTCGCAAACATGCCAAGGGGGCCCTATTACACCTGCCTGCGGTCAGAAAACGAGAAAATATTCAGCATCTATGAATTCTATCGTGGGAATTACAGGATAATAAAGAAAGTTCTCAGTTTGGATCCGCAGAGTGGTAAAGTAAATGATGAAAGCCCGCTCGTTTTTCTGAACCTGATAAGAAAGGCAAAGAGCGATCCAGTTAAAATAGAGGAGGCGATTGAGGGGCTCAAAAAGCTTGAGGAAAAGGCAAATGAAGAGGTCAATAGATTGAAAAAAGAGTATACAGTGACGCAAATAGGCTTTCTTGGCGCCCTCTGCAACGCTCTTCTCAGAGAACGAGAGAAAATGAAAAACAATGATAAATACATAATGGTTCTCGCAACCCTTCCAACAATACCTTCTAACCCGTACTCAAGGGAGATAAAACAGCGCCTGACTCAAAAAGGGCTCATCGAAATGAACAGAGAAGAAGTCGTGATAAAGAACGTTGAGAGAACCGTGAACGAACTCCTGAACATTTTCAGGGATTATGGCCTGAGCGAGATAAGCAGTCTTAAGGTGCAACTGAACCACGTTGGGTGGTGGTATGAAATCTAACAGCAGCAAAACCACAGAAAGCATTGAAAAACTGATCAAAAACAAGCTCAAAAAGTACAAAGTAGAATCAATAGAGATCCAGGGCAGGAGCTACGACATACACGTTTTCTCTTCCTTTGAGAGCATCAACCTTTTTGAGGGAATACTTTTCAAGGAGGTTAAAGACAGGAGTGAACTGACATATCTGCTCAGCAGGTACTGGGCACCACACAGCGGATACGTTGCAAGGCTCTGTATCCTGAAATACGGAAAATACCTCTACATCAGAGACACAAGAAATGCGAGACTGATACGAAAGACTATAGGCAAGATCAACGAGCCCTTTATCAAGAAACTCAAAAAAGTGCTTTCCGAGCCGAGCGAGGAAAACATAGGGATGCTGTTCGACAGAACAGATATAATAGAGGAGTTCTACAAGCTCTACAAAAAAGCGAAGGAGTACATTCTGAGTAATATAAAGGGCATAAGCGATGAAAGGAAGAAGGAGGAGTTTGTTGAAAACTTCATGATGCAGATGCTCACTCTCTGGTATCTGCAGGAGAGAGGTTTCTTCAATAACGATCCGCTCTATCTGGTAAACAAGTTCAAAGAACTGAAGTCAGGAAAGATCGTGCAAAAGAAACTAGATGCTTTTGAGGAAGAAAAAGAAAACGGTAAAAAATTCAACAGCTACTACGATTTCTTGAGATACTTCTTCGAAAAGATCAGTGACTCCGTAGATAGCCAGTACTACGAAGATGACGTGGTAGGAAAGGTAGTGGTCATAGGGCCTGCAGTATTCCTCAACGGAGGACAAGACTTCGAGGCCATCTCAATCCCAGATGAATGTTTTTACAAGGAAGGCATGACGGAACAGCTGATAAAGACTCGGCCGGAAAAAATTGGTAAAGAAGTCCCGCTTCTGAACTTCCTTGAGAGCAGAGACTGGACTGAGGGGAACATAGACGAATACGTTCTCGGTGCAATTTATGAAAAGTTAGTCACGGAGATGGAGAGAAAATCTCTCGGCACATTCTACACACCCGAGACAGTAACGCAGTACATGTGCAAAAATACGATCGAACCCTACCTTGTTGACAGGATAAACATGAAGTTTGCTCGAAACTTCACGAACATTGATGAGATCGTGGAAACCGATGATGCCGAGCTACTCATTGCCCTTTTTGAAGAGCTTAAGGAAATAAAGGTAGTGGATCCTGCCGTGGGATCCGCACATTTTCTTGAAAGCGCAATTAATGTGCTGCTCAGCATTTATGAAAAAATCTGGAACAGGGCAAAAGAACTTGACATGAAAAAAGGGATGGAAATCACAGTTGCCAACACAGAAGGAAGAATAGAGAATCTGAACCTCCTGGAAATCTCTGACGAGGAGCAGTTCAGGCTTCTGGTTAAGTTCCACATAATTCTCTCAAGGAACGTCTACGGGGTTGATATAAATCCAAACGCCCTGAAGATTGCCAGAGCTAGACTTTTTTTGATGCTGGCAAAACATTTCGATGCAAGAAAGAGCTGTTTCATAAGGTTTCCAAACGTTCACTTCAACCTTAGGGATGGAAACTCGTTGCTGGGCTACTTAGAACTGAAAAAAGATAAGAAGCCGCCCCAACTGGATCTTTCAGCATTCTCCTTCGGGGATGATGAGGAGGCATATATCAGAGGGTCTGTGGAAGTCGTATCTGAACTAAGAGATTACCTCTCAGAAATGGCAAAAGTCCTCAAAATAGGAGGGGACGTTCCAGCAGAAATCGAAGACCTGAACAGAATACTTGCAAAAAGAAAAATCTCTTGGGACGACTTTGAGAAAATCCTGAGGACAAAAGAAAAACTCATAAAGATTCTGATTGCGTCCCTCAATTCTAGGTACGCAAAACCTCTCCACACACTTTTAAACGATATCACCAGACTCTTCAACGAAAAGCTTGACTCAAAGTTTGCAGAAGAACATGATATATCCATTAAAGATCTGAAGAAAATAAAAACCTTCCACTGGATTTTCGAATTCCCAGAAGTGTTCATAGGGAGGGGCGGATTTGATGTTGTTGTAGGCAATCCACCTTACGGGAGGATAAAGCAGATAGTCAAGGATGAAAAAGAGAAGCAAATCCTTTCACAGATTTATTCAAAACTCTACAGCTACCAGTTCGGAAATCTCAACCTTTACAAATTGTTTTTGGAGAGGTCGTACAACATATTAAAATCAGACGGGTACTTTTCAATGATATTTCCTTCTCCTTTCCTTGGAGAGAGAGATTCAAGTAAACTCAGAAAACTGTTTTTTGAAGAGTGTGAAGTTTACAGAATACTCGAATTCCCCGAGAGGACAAGAGTTTTCGAAGGCAATACTCAGGCAGTGTGTATCTTATTCTACAAAAGGAAAAAGCGGGATAATTATGAGATAAAGATAAAAACGAACATTTCAAGGGAAGAAAAAGCCTATCTGGAATCTCTCAGTTTTATTTCTGTTAAAAAGAGCGAGCTTAAAAAGCTATCTGGTGATGATTACAGAATTCCCCTGTTCTACAATCCGAAAGTTGAATGGGGGATATTACAGCATATCTCGAAATACCCGCCTTTCAAGGGGGACGGTAAAGTCCCCTCGGTTGGTAAGGTAGGTGTAGGGCACTTAGATGAGACCTTCGACGAAGATTTCATGAGTGATGAGCCGGGAGATGATTTGCTGATTAAGGGGATTCATCTTGACAGGTATTTCGTAAACCTTGATCCCAATGGGCCTAAGCCAAGATGGATAGTGAACAAAGAGGCCTTTTTTAAGAAAAAGCAAGAGGAGGCTAAAGAAGTAGCTGAGCAAGAGAAAATAATTGGAAGAAATACGATAAATAAAGCCTCAAAGCCAAGATTAAGGTTTGCCCTCTTGAGTAAAGGATACGTGATCACTAACGCAGTGAAATTTATCGTAAACATAGACGAAAGTATTGACCCCTGCTTTCTGATTTCTCTTTTAAATTCAAAATTACTGAACTGGAGATTTGAACTGTGCTCCTCACAAAATAATGTCAGAAATTACGAAATAGAAGCCTTGCCAATTCCCAGAATTCCGAAAGAAGAGCAAAAACCATTTATCATTCTCGCGAAGTACATGCTCTTCCTTAAGCAATACCAGAATTACTTTGCTCAAGATAATGAACATCTCAAACACATAACAGACTACTTTGACAACCTCATAGACTGCCTCGTTTACGAACTTTACCTTGGAGACGTCATAAAAATTCCAGTAAAGCAGTTTGTAGAAAACAAGCTTAAGGATATCGATTTACCAGATAATTTGCTAAATACGGAGGAAAAAGAGAGAGAAGAGACTTTCCAGAAAATTGAAAAAGTATTCTACAAGCTTAAAAACGATAAAAATCTCAGCAATAACCTTCACGCCATGGAGCTACATCCATGGGTAAAAACCATATGTGAAGCGCTGGCGAATTCAGCTTTGCAGGGAGAAAACGAGTCCGAAAATCCGGAAGAACAGAACCATGAAAAGCATATGTCCTAAGTTAGATACTATGCCTTCAAAGACAAGCTCCTGGAGTTAAAGGAGACGTCTTCAGGATTTCCGAAATCCTTGGGATTGACTTTTTTGGAGAAAATGAAAAGTCCCTATGAAGGTGCCCCTCGAAGGGAATGGTCTGTCCACTACTCCGAGGAGCAGAATCAGATATCTTTCAATCGCCTCAATTTCGTCGATTTCTTCCAGCATGTACTTAAAGTTCAGAGACAAAGATTAGAGTTGTTACTGCTTTAGATAGCATCCTCCTGCCGTCACAAACCGCTTGGGCTTCACGGGCTTCTCATACTTCTTTATCTCCTCAGGCTCGATGGCCATCCATTTTCTCTTTCTCCCCTCTCTCCTTCTTCTACCCCTACCCCATCTCTCCTGCGACTTCACGTATTCCTTCAGTTCCTTTT
>CAZZLE010000227.1:0-2263 GCA_964654595.1 uncultured archaeon
TTGCTTCATGAGAAGCTGGTCATTGGATGTGGATACATCAGTGCTGAAGCAATGGAAAAAATGGGTAATGCGGCGTGCATCGTAAAAGGGGTAAGGAGCTTTCAGGAAATGCTTGAAGCTAAAATTGATGATGTTACGTCCAAGGCAGAAGAGCTTGGGCTTAGTAAAGGAATGAGGCTGGAAGATGCTTTGAAAATGCTTTAGTTCACCTGGCATAGATTCTGACAAGCAGGAGGCTGATTTCAAAAAATATCACCATCGGCACCGCCACCATTATCTGCGTGAACACATCGGGAGGTGTTGTTATCGCTCCTATTACGAAGAATGCAACGTAAATGTGCCTTCTATAGTACGAGAGAGTCTCGTAGCTTACTATTTTGTTTCTGACGAGGAAGAACATTACGAGGGGGAGCTCGAAAACCATTCCGAAAAGAACAAGCATCAAGGCAACGAAGTTTACGAATTCGGAAAGGCTGTAGAGCGGTATTGCCCCCTGCGAAACCGCCATCATGTACAGAAAGCTGATGAAGAACCTCATCATGTTGTAACCGTAGATAACTCCGAGAATGAAAAGCAAAGCTGCAGCAATTCCGTATTTGAATGCTGTTGTTCTTCTGAGACTGAAGCTTATCACCCCTCTATCTCTAAGCGTTGCAAGAATTATGTGGAGTATGTAGGGCAGAGCAGCAGCAATTCCAACTGCAAGGGAAATTTTGAGATACAAAAGCAAACCCTCCAGTGGTGTTATGAGAACCGGGGAGGTTGAGAGCTGCATTGCCAGCCTTACAAGATTTTTTGACGCCGTAAAGGCAAGGCTCTGATTTGTTTCTGATGGATACAAGGCATAGTTCTCCAAGTCAGAAGCTATCTTTCTCAGCTCAACCGCAATTGCAAGTATTTTTTCCCTGTTCTCGATAACAGCCTCACCGGGAAACAGATCCCCGATAATTTTTCCGATTACTAAGCTGGCACCAAATGTGAAGAAAAGCGAGCTTACAGCTATAATTATCAAAGCGACTTTTAGAAATTCTTTTCTGAGTCGGGCGATTACTGCCAGCCAGTCCCTTGCCTCCACGATAATTCAGATCTTTGGGAGTATTTAAACTTAGGGCTGGCAGTAGTTTGTGTAAACGTAGTCAAGCATCCCCCTCAAAGAGTTTTCGATGAAGAAGTCCTCTCTTTTCTGGATATCCTCATCTAAGAGATGATAGCGGGCAAATCTTCTGTCTTTCTCAAGAAGTTCCTCCTTTGCCTGTTTTACTATCTCATCCTCATTCTCGAAATCTCTCCTGCATGCAATGTCGTAAACAGTATCGAACCAGATACCCAGCTGCTTTCTCGCCTTCTGTATTATCTCCACACTGTCCCTCTTGAATCCGAAGTGGGCGAAGCAGACTCTCAGATTACCCAGTTCTTCCAGTCTGTCGAGGGTTGACTGTGCAATTTCAAGTATGAACTTCTTCGGTGTGGCGGGGCGGAGGTAGTAGTCGTTTTTGAGGGGCATGTGAACACCTGCGGCTTCTCCAATGAAAAGGAACTCCTTGTAGATATAGCATTGGTGATGAGGGGCATGACCCGGAGCGTCTATGACCTCTATGCTCTCCCCCGCAAATTCAATTTCCCCATCCCATATCGATTCGGCTTTTATTGGCTTTGAAGGTCCGTAAACTTCCGCAATATCACCCAAAGCAACCTTTGAAGCCTCCCAGAGCTTTTCGGAGTTGATGAGGTGTCTTTTACCCTTCTCATGAACCACAACCCTTGCATCCGGAAATTTCTCTAAGATGCCATGTATTCCGCCAGCATGGTCAAGATGGATATGTGTGAGAAGGACGTATGGAACTCTCTTTATTTCCAGATATTTCAGGGATTCGAGAAGTTTCGGGATGGTTGATGATGGTCCCACATCAACCAGAACCGCTTCATCATCATTTTTTATTACCCATGAGCTTATAAATCTCCTGAAACCCTCCAGTTTCTGGGGCAGATCAACCAAGTAAAGATTTTCCGCAACCTCTATTATGTTCATAACGTTAAATTGTCGTCAGCTTTAAAACTTTTTCAGGTGAGGATTTTTAAATATTAACGGCAATATCTGTAATTTCTTCACGATAGCGAGAAAAAGTTAATATTCCTTCAGAGATTTTAACTTCAATGAAGTTCAGAATTAGAACCCTGCCTCTCAGGACGGAAAGGATAGCTGTAGTCCTGAGTCAGGATGATGCGGCTGAGCTGGGGTTGCTTCCCGGAGACAGGGTGAAGG
>CAZZLE010000228.1:0-9838 GCA_964654595.1 uncultured archaeon
TCCTCTTTTTCGAATGCTATCCAGCAGTAACCATCCATGTCTGTCAGCCACATAGTCTCCGGTACCTCCATGGAGTAAATGCACGGGTATGGAAGGTCCCTTACCCTCTCAACGAGTTTTTTAACCTTCACCCATTCCCTGCCGTGGATGACCTCTTTGCCCACTATGTAGCCCGTTTTGAGTTGATGGTAAATGACAATGTCGGCTGGGGAGATTGTTCCGGCCTCAATTATTTTCTCTGAAAACCTGGTTAGGGTCCTTGTGAAATCTTCCTCCGATGTTCCCGGCAGATAGGACAACTCTGTTACGGAAACCGCTGCGCCGCAGCTGCATGCTGAGGGGTAAACCTTTTCATTCTCGCTGGAGAAGAGGTAGGTCTCTTCCTCACCGCAGAACGGGCATTTTATGGTCTCTTCGTGAAGTTCAGTCTTCTTCAGCATTGTGAAGCCATCCGTGGTGGTCTCGATGTTGAGAAGCGGGCAGAGAAGCCATATCGGGTCTTCAGGGGACAGGTCGTCATAGCGGACAGGCAGAATCACGCTGTTATGTTCGTGAGGGATGAAGAGCTCGGATGCTATCTCGATTTTTGCCCCGGGGATTATCTGCGAGGGCTCTTCTGCAATCTGGTTGTTTACGAGAACGGTGTAGGATCTCTTTATCGCGTTGAATACTGCCCTTATCTTCCTCACAACCATGGGGGATGCGGACTCGGTGATGAGCAGGCTCTCCATCTTTAAGTGCTCCCGGTAAAAAACCGCACACAGCTCAAGTTTTTCTGTCTTTTTGGCATGGAGTTCATTCTCCGGATTGTAGAGCAGCATTGTGAGTGTCTCTCTCAGCTCTGGTGAGAGATCCTTCAGTTCGACTGCCGCATACTCCACCGTTCCCGCTTTTACCTTCTTATTTCTCACTCCGAGATCCACAACCTCCAGCACTGAGAAATTCGAGCCGTCTGTTATGTCGATGGCAACGCTGACACCGCACGTGCAGGCGTCCGGGAAGATCCCCCCTGACCGGAATATGGCATATTCAAGCTTCTCCCCGCAGAACGGACAGGTCAGGTAAATGTGCCCAGCAACTTCCTCAGCTTTCAGCCAGATATCCCTGTAAAGGCGCTCGCTGGAGATGAATGGTTTGAGTTTTGCCAGTGCTGTCAGAAAATCCTCTTCCATGCCGGGTTCGAGGTGTATGCAGGCTATCATTGAGCCTATGTTCCTGATGAGAGACGACTCAAGCTCTATCCTGCTGCCGACGTAGAGCTCATCCGCTCTTGCCGGGCGGTCGTTCTCGACAATCCTGAATCCCAGCTCCCTCAGGATGTTTTCCTTTTTTCTCAGAAAGGCTATTAGATGTTCGCTTGCGCTGTTTGAGAGAAGAATCCTGCCCATGATTTTCTTCCCCTCCCGTAAATATATTAAAGTTTTGCTGGAAATTGTGAAAAAATCAGTATTTAAGCTCGCTTTCAATGTACGCTATTGTATTTCTGAGACGCTCTGCAAAGTTCTCGTCTTTTACGTCTTTTGCGCTGTCGAGGAGGCTCTTTGCCCTTTTGAGAGCTTCTTTCAGCCACAGCCTCTTCGTGTCCTCATCCGCTTTCCCTATCTTCTCGACCCTGATTGTCGTGAAGCTCTCGCTCACAACCCTTATCTTACCCACTATCGCAACCAGACCGTAGTCACTTGCAAGCTCTGCCGCCTTCTGCATCAGCTCGGGAGTTCTGTCTGAGATCCAGATCGACATTCCGCCTGTCTGGTCAGCAACCCTCAGTTTCAGTATTTTTCCGTTCTCCTCGCACTCCAGCAGGGTCGCGACAAGGAACACCCTGCTGACCTCATCTCCGAGAGGAGTTACAGCGAACTTCACCCCATCTTTTTCCAGCTGCTCGTGAGTGTTGAGGATCTCCGTTATGAACAGCCTTTTTGCGGGCTGTCTCTTCATCATTTTCATCACACCTCCAGCTCATTAAGAATGCTCAGCAGGTCGTTCGGGTCATTGAGCTCATCCTCATCTGGATCCCAGTATTCCTCCTCTACCTTCTCTTTTTTCTTTTCTTCTCCCTTCTCTTCCTCTTCTTCCTCCTCTTCCTCCTCTTTCATGAGCTCCGGGAAGTCTATCACTTCCTCTACAAACACGTATTCTGTCGGATTCGGTTTCAGGAACTCGAACTCGTCAACGAGGATTATATCCCTGATTTTTCTCCCCTTCACGGTGATGTACTTCCCGAACACCGCATCTTCTATCTTTCCTCTGATCACGTCGAGGGTGAGCTCCTCCTTTGCTATCTGCAGTGCTTCTTTCTTTGTCAGGCCCGTCAGCTTCTCAACTGCTCCATTTTTGAAGAGCGCGCTGACGCACTCCTGTCCGTTGTCGAGTACAAGCTTCGCCTTGTAGGCAATCTCCGGCTTTACTTTCCCGTGCTCCGGGCAGGTCTTCTTCGGTACGTACCTTCCGCATTCAGGGCATACCGGGACGAGTCCGCTGTCCCTTGATACCTCCACGACAGCACCGGCGAACTCCACCCTGACCTCCGGGACTTTTATGTCGGCTTCGACCTCCTTCACGATAGTCGTGTCGAGCAGCTGGATTTCCTTCCTCTCTCTGAACTCCGTGACCCTTGCACCCTCTATTCTGTAGCATTTGCCCTTTGCAAACGCGTGAGTGTTCTTCTTTCTGTCCCACCAGGTCATTCTGCATATTCCGCTCTCATCCCCTATCAGGGCGGCAGATGGCCTGTTCTCAGCTCTCTCGAACACCTTCAGAACCTTCACCGTCAGGGTCACGAGGTGGCCTTCCGGAATGTTCTCAATTTCGCTGATTTTTACCTCAATGGGGGCGATCTCTGTTTTTCTGTTCTTCATTATGTAGTTCGTGACCGATCTGATTGCTTCCTTCTCGGGGATCCTGTATTCAATCAGGAGAGCCTTCAGCCTGGTCTTTATCTCGTTGACCTCGTCCTTTTCTTTTATTCCGTACTTCTCGCAGATCTCTCTTGCAATTTTTTCTACATCATTCACGTTCATTTCACATCACCTCACTGGGGACTGGGTGGATGTGTATGCTGGGTGTATGTGCATGTGTATGTGTATGTATGCCTAAAACACATGTGTATTTATGCTTAAACATATATACATGAAAACTCCTATACACATACACAAAAAAATATTGGTGGAAAAAGACTGTACTTTACTCAGGAGAATCTTAAAAGAGTCCTGGTTAAGGCTGATATCGGGACGTACTCGTTCAGGTTTTCCAGTTTTACAAAGAAGTCTTTCATCTCCGGGATATACACGAGCTCAAGCTGGATATCTTCCAGCTCGATCATTACCCTGCACGGAGCCTTCATTGCTAACAGATCCCACAGAAGGACCCCCGGGAGGGAGTATATTCTGAGACATCCTCCCTCAACGTGTTCGTGCACAACCTCTTCTGTCAGCTTCTTCGCAACCTCTCTAACATTCATTTTTAACACCTCACCGGGGACTGGGTGGCTCACAGGAAAAATTAACAGATTCTGGAGAGGATTTCTCTGTCGTTGCAGAGTGATTTTGCCAGTTCCACGTATTTTGCCTGGATTTCTTTCCTTGCCTCAATGTCAATGCTGAAGGTGTTTATTGCCCTTTCGAAATCGCTCCACGTGGCCACATCTCTCCCCTCCCTGAAGATGTACCTCGAAACCCTCAGGGTTAGCTCTTCCAGTTCTGCACCGCTGAAGAACTCGGTTGCAAATGCTGTTTCGTCGAGAATCACCTCGTAATCGTTCTCATCGATGGGGATCTTCCTCTTCACCCCGGTGTGGACTCTGAGGATCTCGTATCTTGCATCTCTGTCAGGGTAGAGCACAGGGATGTGGTAGTCGAATCTTCCGACCCTGAGGAATGCATCGTCCAGCTGTTCCGGAACGTTTGTGGTTCCGAGGATTATCGCCTTTCTTTCCTCGCTCCCAAGCCATTCCAGGATTATGCTGAACGTCCTCCTCGTCACTTCATGATCCCCGGAATCTCTTTTCCCGAACCTGTCTATCTCGTCGATGAACACTATGCACGGTGCAACGCTCTCTGCGAGCTTAATCGCCTTGGACACGTTCCTCTCAGTTTCACCGTACCACTTGCTCACCACGTGCTCGGTTTTGAATCTCAGGAGAGGTATCTTCAGCTCCTTTGCCAGCGCTCTTGCAAAGATCGTCTTCCCCGTACCTGGCGGGCCAAAGAGCAGGAGCCCTCTCGGTGGCCTCAGTCCGAGTGCTTCAGCCTTTTTCGGGTTGCTGAGGACGTTTATTATGTTCTCCCTGACAAACTGCTTCAGGTATTCGTAGCCGCCGATTGCCTCAAATCCGTGTGCGGGCTCCTCTATTTCCATGATACCCTCCTTCTTCACGATTTCTGACTTTGCCTTTGCTACAAATTCCGCGCTCACGTTTCCGTGCAGTGCCATGCTCTCAAGTGCTGCAGTCTCGAATTCGTGCAGGTTTAGCCCTGCGCCGGCTGCGATTGCGGTTTCCTCGTAAGGAAAGCCGAGCTTTTCCAGCAGTCTTTTTCTCTCCTCTTCCGTGCTTGCGGGAGGTTCGCAGAGTATTGAAAGCCTGAGGGTGTCATCGTTCACGAAGTGCTTCCCGCCAAAGACGCAGCAGAGGAAATCGTTCAGGTAGAGCATATCATCGAGGGCGAAAACCTTGAGATACGCGTTCAGGGTTACGTTCTTGTCCGGCGGGAAGATCACGACAGCCATTCTCTTGCTTTTTGCCTTTTCATATATTTTCGAGAGCACGTGATCCAGCAGGGGCGGTTCGTTTTCCTTCTGCAGTGTCAGCTTCCCGTTATCGAGCTCTACCGAGTAGAGGCCCGTGAGGTTCCAGAACAGCACGGTCTCGTATGTGCTGCACAGTGCTGAGAACAGCTCTCTGAGCCTGAACCTGTCATCGCTGTCGATTACCGCAACTGTGCTCGTCTGGGCTAACCTCTTCCTCATGAGCTTTTCAATCCACATTTTCAATCACCTCCACCGGGGAGATGGGTGAGAGCGGTGGTGCAAAAAAAGAGGTCATGCGAATTTTGGTTCTATGAGCTTTTTCATGAGCGCCGCTGCTCTGCCGCTTTCCATTCCAGTAAATGCTTTTTCTGTGAACCTCGATGCCATTCTCTGGAACCTCTCCATGAGCCGTTTCTTCTCCTCGTCGATTTCAATTCCGAGCTCCTCAGCAAGGCTTGTTGTGGCCTGTATTTCCTTCTCGAGTGCCTCTCTAACTGCAGGAAGGTGAATCACGTGTTTTGCGTTCTTCAGCTTTGTTGCAAGTTCGTTGAGCCTGTTCTCCGTCTCCTCTATCAGCCTCTCAATCGCTGAATCTATCGTCTCCCTGCACACTCTTCTGACCGAGTCCTCTATGAGGGTCTCAACCTTTCGGTCGATCGGGAAAGTGTAGAGCTTTATTCCGTCTGTAAGCCCCTTTATCTCGATTTTGCCCTCTTTTTCATTGATGTAGGCCAGCGTGTGTTTGATGTACTCGGATTCTCTCCTCATCAGCGCGTCCTTGATCTTCTCTTCGAGCCTCTCGTACTCGGGAATGTATTTGTTCAGAATTCTGCTGATCCTCTTCACGCCTCCCTCTGTCGTTACGAAAAGCCCTGATTTCAGCCTGACCGCGTGCCTCTCCACCTCCGTTTTCACCCTGTAGTTCAGGGACTCAAGCTCGTTCCTGAGCTCCTTGTCGATGAAGAGAATGATCTCGTTTCCGATCCTCTCCTCTTCACCGTTTATTTTCAGAAAAACAGGAATCCTGCTTGCGAATCTCCCGGCAGTTGGGAGGTCGATATCTACGATGAAGATTTTTTCGTTTTCTTTCAGCCTGACCTCCAAATTTTCTTTTAAACTACACTTTTCCTGCATCCTTCCCACCTCCTTAAAGTTCTTCACCGGGGAGGTGGAACGGAGGTGAACGTCTAAGCACATAGGCGTACAAAACCGTATGACGATGTATGTGAATGTGTATATATGATGTGCAGAGGGTACTGCTCTCTCCAGAGATCAGGCACCGTTACAACTCAGGGCGGGAGGAGGTCAGTTTCTTCTCAGGAGCAGGAGGAGTCCCGTTACTGAAAGTGCCGCACCAGTGTACTGCAAAAGAGACAGGTCAAGAACAGATCCAGCAAGGGTGACTGCCGCACCAGCGGCTATGAGGACTCTCGGGGCAATTCTGTCCGTTTGAGATGAGCTCTGCTGTTTGACCAGTATTGCAGGCTGAGTCTGTGTCTGAGGATGCTGAGCCGGTGGCGATGGGGTATGTGCCGGCTGGCTGGCGGGTGGGCTGGCGGGTGGGGGCATGGCTGTCCCTGGCCTTCCACTCCTGGTTCTCATTACTTTCCGCATCATTTTTTTGTTCAGCTTCTCTATAGTGTAGCAGTAGTGGCACATCAGGGTGGGGGCTGTCTTCGAGAGTTTTTCGTAGGATTCCACGGTAATTTCAAAGGTTTTCTTGCATTTTGGGCAGACTATCCTCTTTTTCGGGATGTAATCGGGAATGAAGTAATAGGTTGGAAAAACTTCGTCGGTCCTTTTACCGCTCTGAATCTCCGAGTGATATTTTTCGAGATGGTATATGAGCTCGTTCACGACCGCCCTCAGCTCCTCATAGGTCTGAGGTTCTTTGCTGCCCACGAGGATGTCATGCAGTATCTCCTTGATTCGTGGGGGCGTGTGGCTCCAGATGTACCTCCAGTGGCCCGCCGGTGCCTTATCGTAGGATGTTACTTCAGTTCCTCTAACAGCATAGGGAAAAATTCTCTGCTTGATGTTGTCGGTTATGCCCTCTCCACCAACCTTTGCAAACGGGTGTTTTCCTGGAAGGAGGATCATGAAAATAAGGATTGCGAGAGCGAAGGCCTCAGACCTCGGGGCACGCGGATTTTCCGTGTATTTCTTGTCAATCCAGTCCGGATGGGAAAATTCGGGTTTTCCGACCCTGCACACGAACGGGCCAATCTGGTAGCTGTCTGAATCTATGAGGTAAACCTTCAGCCTATCATCCACGAGGATGTTGAGCTGGTTCACGTCACCCATGAGGATTCTGTACGTGTAGAGGTGGTCAAGGGCTTTCAGAGTGTTTAGGGCTATCTTGACGAGGCTGCTCCTCGTTATGTGTGTGTATCTGTTCATCAGCATGATTGCGTTGCATATTCTTTGGAGAGGGTCTCCTCTGGCTCTCGGCATGAGGTAGCCGACAAATTCTCTTCTGGAGTTCAGCAGGACTGCCTCGGGCCATATGATGGAGAAGTCCTCACTGTCAACCGCCAAAAAATCCTTCAGCTTGACCATTACCGCGATCTTCTCTTTCACGTCGGCTGTTATCCTGTTCCTGTGGTATATCTTCGCCACCAGGTCGGGGATATCTGTTTCGTATATCGTCCCCTCTCCCCCGGATGAAATTTCTCTGACAAGCCTGACCCTCTCCCCGGTGGGGAGATACACGAAGTCTCCTGCTGCCGGTATCTCGCTCACTTCGAGGTTTACGGATGGAGGGACAGGGTAGCTGTCGCTAATTAGTGAGAAGGTGGGATAGTTCAGCGGACTGAACGGTCCATGGTCGTAGATGGAGGCATCCCCATCCTTCATGAGAAAAATAACTCTCACGCTCTCTGGCACTTCCTCGAACAGGCTGCAGTCACTCGTAATCAGGGCTACATTTCTTGCTGCCAGCTTTTTCACTATCTCGACAGTACCCATGTTCTCCACCTTAAGCGCCTCCGCATCGTTGAACATCCTGAGAATGCCGATCTTCTCACCGTTGAGCTTCTTCAGCACGTCACTGCTCACAACAAGCATGGACTGATCTGATATTGCAGACAGCAGCTTTTCAAAGAATTTCTCGGAGCCCTGTAAATTCAGGGCTGACAGGTCAGCAACGAACAAATGGTCTCTCGCAATGATTTCGAGATCCGTATCTGTCAGATAGGTCACGACAGCTCGCCTCCAAACTTCATGATCGCAAGCGAGATGTCATCATGCCGCCTGTGAGGTTCAATGTTTTTCAGTGCTCTTTTGAGGCTTCTTCTGATTTTCTCCTGTGGCTGGCTGTCCATCAGCGAGATTATGCTGTGTAAAACCGGAGCCGGCTTTTTCCCTCTCATGTCCAAGAAAAGAGAACATGCACCGTCGCTCATCAGGATTACTGAGAACGGATGGGGATGGGCTATTCTCCTTCTTACAACTTCCGGATTCGGGTCTCTGGAGGTTGTGAAGTATGTTTCATTCGAGAATTCACCTTTCTTTCCTTCAGAGAGGATCTCCGCCCCACCTTCTGAGATGAGAAGGGCTTTGCCATCACCTATGTGCAGCAGAAAGAGATTGCCGTCGTAGAAGGCTGTCCCTAAGAGTGTGGAGGAGAGGTCTGAAATTTGAACCCCTCTCTTTTTCGCATTCCTTTCAAGGTTGAGTCTTACCCTGTTGATGATCAGTTCAGGGTCTTCGAAGATCCTTTCAGGTTTTGCTGTGATGTATCCGGTGAAGGTGGTTGTGGCAACCCTTGCTCCGATGTGGGAGAGCCTTGCACTCCCTGCTCCGTCAGCAAGAGCTGCTGCAGCGCAGTTTTCAGTTACGAGGTGTGCACAGAAATCCTGACAGGGTTCATTGTTTTTGGTATGAAGGTGGCCGGCAAAAGTAAATGTGAATATCTTGATTAAGCGCATGGAGCTACTCTATTTTAGCCCATCCTTCAAGGCCGTCTGCGAGGGAGAACTTCTCTCCCGGGTTCGACCTTGATGCGTTGGAAATGCTCCTGCTGAGCCATACAAAGAACTCCTTGAAGCTGTGTTCCTTCATTCTGAGAGGCCTCCTGTTTGGTGTGGTGAATTTCTCCAGCACTGAAATTGATGCGTCGGGACCGATTGCAATCGGGAACACAACGAGTTTCTTCTGGGCAAGGAGTTCCTGAACTCTTGCTGATGCTTCCGTGATGGAGTCTGTTGGCATGCCATCAGTCATCAGGACAAGCCAGGGCTGGTAGTAGTCTATACCGAGTTCCTTGTAGAGATTCTTTCTCTGCTCAAGTCTCCTCAGGGCGAACAATACGGCAGCACCCATTGGAGTTTCGCCATCTGCTTTGAGCTCCGTGAGTACCACCCTGTCAACGGTTGCGAAATCCTGGATGAGCCTTACTATGCCGCCAAAGGTGATTATGCAAACCTCTGCCGAATATCGGGCGATCTCGTCGTTGTAAATCTCATTGATGAAAACCCGGAGGGCCTCGTTTAGTTCTCTAATTGGCTCCCCCTCCATTGATCCGCTTGTATCTAAAACCAGCGCTACCGGCAACCTTGGGGCGGGATTGTTTGCAAACTCCTCCACACTAAAAACCACATCCCCCATCAATCATCCCCCGTGATAGCATGGGTTTTGAGGAATATTTAAAGCTTTCATGCTTCAGAATACTCTTTTCCTCCTAAGCGAGTTCTCGCGGAAAAAAGAGTAATTCAGGCAAGAATCTCTTTAAAGCTTTCGGCAATCTTTGCCTCCTTCCGCAGCCTGCCTCTCCCTTCGCGGAGAATTTCCCGCGTAGCCACCCATTCGAGCTTTTTTCAGCTCTGGAAGAGAATTTCACTTGAGGGATTACGCATGTCGGGAAGAGACAACACACCTTCAGCCTTCTTCGGCTCCTGAATGGGGATTCAGCCGAGCTCTTTCAAGACTCCCCTGGTGTATTCAGCAACCTCACCGACGAGAATATCCTACTCCACACACCTCATTTTATTACCGTACCTTTAATTCGCTGAAGAAGCAATAAAGAGCGTGAAAGCTTGCTGAAAGAAGAGCTTCTAAGCTGTGAAGATGTTTAAGTATTAACACTTCTCAC
>CAZZLE010000229.1:0-1950 GCA_964654595.1 uncultured archaeon
CGAGTCTCTCGTATTTTCCACTGCTATCCTTAACTCTCGCGAGCCACCAGTTTGCAACCAAAGGCGTCCACCTGCTGCAGTGAGGACACCTCACCTCCCATGTGCCAATATAAACAGCAACATCATCATCGTAAAGCTCCCAGATGTCCTCATCTTCCTTCAGCTTCTCCACAACCCAGTTGCCCCATTTCTTCACGCTCTCAACAAGATCCTTCCCGTACTTCGCGGGATACTCAAGGACAGCCTTCAGAAAAACGTATGCCGTGGGCAGGAGTTCGACTGCGGTGACATCCATTCCTAGCCTCATTGCCTCCAGCGGTATGGAACCGAAGCCTGCAAAAGGATCGAGCAGCTTCTTACTTTCAAAATCGCTTCTGTACTTTTCGGGAATTTTTGGTGGGAAGCGATGGGGCGTGCCCTCAATCTCAATTTTATTTCCCTCGACCCTTCTCAGTGCCCTCCTGTCTTTCTTCCCTTTGCCGATTCCAAGAAAATTCCTGTCTCCAGCAACCCCTATGAGGAAATCCCTCGGGTCAATCGTGTCCGGGAGAACTGAAGCCATTACAGTTGCTCTCGCTCCAACCAGCGGTTTTCTCGTCCACCAGAAGACCATTTCCCAGAAAGGTGGTCTCCCCCCACGCTGCTTTTCAGAAAGAGCCTTTTTGTTTACTGCTTCAATGACGTCGTAGATCTTTGTCGATTCTACAAGTCGTGGCATTGCCATGTTAATAGTTATCTTCTACCGATATAAGCCTTGTGGTCTCAATTATCGTAACATAATAACGCTCATTTATAACGAAATAGATAAATACCCAAAAAACGTTATAACATTATGGAGATTGCAGAGAATGCTCTCTACTATGGGGGCAGGCTGACACTGAAGGGTGTCAGTGATGCGGAGGAGATTCTCAGAAGGAAGGGGATAGAAGCCCGTAAAGAGGGTGACGACATAACGATCCACGCTGAATCCATCCAGGAGGCTCTGGAAATATACAGAAATGCTGTCAGAGCTTTACTGCACACAGAACACCTGGAAAAGTTTGGATTTTCCTTCAGAGAAATTTTCGGGTACGGTTTTTTGATCTACCTGAAGGAGTACAGAGAAGGAATGGAAGATGCACTGCTGAAGCACCCTTTAAGGCAGGATTTTGACATAGTCACGCTTCCGAACAGAGAAGGGTACTACTATTCCACCCTTTACGGTATAGACAACCTGAACGTTTCCGCGATCCTGGCGCTTGGAAATCTGTTCGCCAGAGAGCTGATGGAGATACTCGAAAACAACCCCTCGCTGATGGAGCTCATCGAGCTGAAAAAAATATCGGGTGTGAGGCTTGAGAGGTTCGATTCCGGACTCTCGAAACTCGTGAGAAGTCTGGAGAGGGTGGAGAGAATCGAGGAGATAGTCAAAAAGATGCTGGCAGTCAGATTCGCATTCTCAAATGAAATCGCTGTTGCCGGCAATGTTGAGCATGCGGAAGTGCAGAAAATCAGGAGGCTCGGCAATGGCCTGTGCATTTACCTCAGCAGAAAAATGAAGAGGTTGCTCGGTGTGAAGGAGAATGATGCGGTTGCTGTCAGGTTTGTCAGCGGCAAGGTTCTCGTCGAGAAGATCTGAAAGTTTTGATACTCATCTCTCATGAAGGAGGCGAATAGAACGATACTATACTCTTAAGTAATTTACTTTCAAGTAAATTACTGTGAAGTAAAATGTTTGTGAACAGGATCGAAGAACTCGAGCTCTTGGAGAACAGAATCAGAAGCGAAAGGGCGGAATTCATCGTGGTATACGGCAGGCGGAGAATAGGGAAGACCGCGCTTTTGCTGGAGTTCATACGGAGAAATGGTGGAATTTACCTCCTCGCCAGAGAAACGAGCAATGCGGAAAATCTGAGGAGGTTTTCAGAAAGGCTTGCAGAAGCTTTCAGCGATGAGCTGCTGAGGAAAAAC
>CAZZLE010000230.1:0-5923 GCA_964654595.1 uncultured archaeon
CAATGCTCCTCAATTGCTCCTCGATTTTTACTATTTCCTCTTTAACTTTCTTTAATTCTGTTTCTAAAAATGCTTTTGTGATATGTCCAGTTTTACAGAGAGGACAAACCGTTTTTCCGTTTTCAAGATTATCAAGAGCAATGTAAAAGAGGTCAGCAAGACCTTGTAGTTTCGTCCTCTCATCTCGAAGATTTTCTTGTTGCTTCTCAAATTCGCTCGTGTCTAATGGTTTAGAGAGAATTTCTTTGATTTTTGCTAATTCGGATTCCAGAGTTTTCTTGTCATTCTGAAGCGATATCACATTCTTTCTTAACTTTTCTAGTTCGTTTGTATTTCTATTAAGATCGTTTTCTAGTATTCTTATTTCTTTATCGATTTTACTCTTTTCGTCCTCTAAATCTTGGAGCTTTTTCTTTAATTCTGCGATCTTTTCTCTCTTTGTCTGGTCATCGACTTTAATCATCTCAATCAGTTGCTCCTTCTTAGCCTTTAGTGTCTTAATTTCACTCTCTATCTGAGAGATCTCTTTTTTGAGTGTTGGAATCATAGCTTTCTTTCTTTTAACATTGCTTAGTATCTGAAACAGCTCAGAATATATTTCTTGTAAAACTCTACTTACTCTCTCGTATCTATCAGACTTCGATGAGAGTCTTGTTATGTAATTCTTAAATATTGATTCATTTCTCATATCATTTGGACTGCTAATTGCTCTGTAGATCCACGAATTTGGTGTTAGTACACTCGTCAGTAAGAAGGTCGAATTCGCTTCTGGGTTTGGATCTATTTTTCCGTTTCTGTAAATCACAACTTTCTTTAGTTTATTTCCTTCTACTAGCTCAATTTCTGCTTTATCAGCTTTCGCATGAACTATTCCTGCCCTGTATCCTCCTTTTTCTGGGAGAATACCAATGTTTATTGCTTCTAGTCGCCAAATGTTATTGTGGCTATCATGGAGTACTCTGTTGTCAATGCCATGGATTGCGATAAGAGCTTTTGCCACGCTACTTTTGCCAGTCGCATTTGCCCCTTCTATGATGGAGAGGGTATTTTTAGGTAAAGAAATTATTTTCTGACCTTCAATTCCGCCAACATTCACCATCTTAAGTGTTACTAATTCACTCATTTATTCACCTCCTCTAAAAGCTTTTTAATCTCCTCGAGAACAGTTCTTTTCAGAAAATCCTCACTGACGTTTCCTTTGGCGTACCCATCTACCAAATTTTTTAAAATTTCATTCAGCTTACCACTCATTCAAAACCACCTCCTTTACTATAGGCTTCGAAAATAAAACGTAGTAGTCTCCAAGCCATGATGGCTTTCCTTTATTCTTTGCCTCCTCCAGAAACTTGAAAAGAGTCTCAAAAAGTTCTGGCTTTGCGTTTGTTAGTTTATACTTATATTCACCACCCTTCGATTTCCCTGCCTTGCCTCTTACTTTTTCATCTGATTCCTCATGTGAAACGTATCTAGTCAATGCATATTCAATAGGTTCGACTTTTTCTGCATATTTCTCCAATTGTCTCCTTAATGTATTTTTTAGCCAAATCCTTGCATCGTTCTGGACATTGTCTTTTAATTCTTTGAAGTAAATGCCTACTATAAGAATGCAATTTGCCATGTGTTCGTCAAACCATAAAGGTGTTTTGACCTGACTCATGAAATATCACCTTCCGCAATGTAAGTAAAAACACTTAGCGTAATTTCCTGCAACACTCTTCTTAACTCTATAATTTCTCTGTTTTCTATTTTCTTCCTAATTCTTGAACCGATCTCCACTTTTACACTGTCTGGAAGTTCGAGTTTTTTAAGTGTATTCTCTAGAAGATTATAGAGTTCCTCTTTAGGAACGTAGGGTATCTCGATTGGGTAAAATCTCGATTTCAGGGCTTCATCCACAAGGTCAAATCTGTTTGTAGTGGAGATGACTATACACTTGCTAGGATCGATAAAATCAAGGGCATGAAAGAGAACTGAGTTTATAGAGTAATGCCACTCTTTTGCCAGACTAGCACTTCTGCTTATCATCAGGCACTCTATATCGTCGAAAATGATAATTTTTTTCTCATGTTCCGACACATGGAATACACTCTGCAATTTCTTTTCTGCATCTCCCCATTTCGGAGAAGCAATGTCTGCCCCGTCTACAAACATTATTTTTACTGTAGGAAATGCCTGAGCAACTTTTTTACTTACTTGTTTCGCAATTTCAGTCTTTCCTGTGCCCGGCGGTCCATAGAGTAAAAACCCCTTGAATGGTAGAAAATTGTATTCCCCACTGAATAGCCACGTGATTACGTTGTACAATTTTCTGAATGCATTTTTCTGATATTCCAAAAGCTCAATTTCTTGAATTGTAAATGGGTCAAGCTCTGTCAAGCTCTCTCACTCTCTCATCATATATTCTCTCCAAATAATTTAAAAGTTCTTGTCTAACAATAAATTTTACGTTATTTCCTCTCTCTTTATCGATGTTTTCTATGTATTGCTGGAGAGAGTGTGGGCTCGTTGCTTTCAATGCACTTATATAATTAGAAATTGTGATTGGGGAGAGACATCTTTTTGCGAAAAATCTCCTTATTTCATCTTCGGTAAAATCCTTTTTAACTGGTTTCTCGTTGATTCTTTCAGTCCATAGATACATTGTTGCCACCCATGGAGCTTTAGGCGTATGTGTGTTGAATAACCGGTAAATCTCAGCCTGAGACTTTGCCTGTGCAAGAAGATACATCTCGTGGAGAATTGTATACATCGCCAAAACAGCAGTTACCCTAATCTTTACTTGCTCTTGAGTCTTATACGGTTTGTATGCCTCATTAATGAACCTATTCAAGATCGTACTAGGTTTGATGATTCTGTTTATTTTGTTAGGATACTCAATTTTGATTATCTCTGCATCTTCTAGAGATTGTACAATTTTGAAGATGTTTCTCGTTGATTTGGTTCTTCTCCAAAGTTCGTCAAAGTCAACTGCTTCACTACCCCTAACACCAAACTCCTCAAACAGCTCGCTGACAAGTGTAGAATAAACTGTAAGTTTAGGATTTCTCTGTATAACAAAATATGTGTTTTTCAGAAGTTCGAATATTTCGGTCTTCTCTATGGGTTCTGTACCTTCTGTAAATATCTTCCGAGCTTCTTCGTAAAGCGCTATAATCGTTTTCTCATGCTGCTTGCACTCGTCGCAAATAAAATCCCCTTGAACCTTCTTATTCTTGTGGGTAACCAATCCACATTTTATACATCTCACTTTGCTCACCTCATATATCACATTTTACAACACTTACTTTATTTAAGCGTTGCGATGTCCTTGAATCAAGGGAAAGCTTAAGTATCGTGTGCTTAAGAAATAAACATGCTTAAACCGAAAGAGACTGAGGCACTTTATTTTCTGAGGCAGTATCCAAAACAAAAAGTGGCGGTTAGTTTTTCGGGTGGTAAAGATAGTCTCGTTGCTCTGCACCTTGCATACAGGTCTGGGATAAAGAGGGCTGTGTTTAGCGACACAACAATAGAGTCGAAAAAGACGATAGATTTCGTAAAGGAAGTTGAAACTGTTTTTGGAATCGATATTGAAATTCTAAGACCAAGAAAATCTTTTTGGGACTTGGCTATCCAGCTTGGCCCTCCCTCGATTAACAGCAGGTGGTGCTGTCCCACGATTAAATTCCAGCAACTCAACGAGTATGCAAGGAATAACGGCATTCAGTATTACATAACTGGGCTTAGAAAAAGTGAGAGTCTTATAAGAAAGGATTATAAAAAAGTGGATAAAAACCCCATGCTTCCTAACGTTATACAGCTCAACCCTATCATTGATTGGAGCGAAAAAGATGTCTGGGAGTATATCAAGAAGCATGATCTTCCATCTCCTCCAACATACGAAGATGGGTTATCAAGGAATGGGTGTGTAATATGCCCGTATAAATCTCAAAAAGAAATAGAGAAACTTAAAGAGCTTGAACCTGATATTTGGAATAGATTTGAGGAGTTTCTAAAATTTTATGCACAAAAATTGGAACTACCGGACTTGAAAGAGTTCTTAAATGGTGGTTGGAGATTTTGGAGACCCCCAACAAAAAGAAAAATAGTTGGAAGACTTAATTCAGACGGCAAACTTGAATTAACTAACGGACTTGGCAAAAAAGAGTTTAGGCTTTTGGGCATTTTGAATGGGAATAAAATACCAAGAAGAAAAATTAAAATCCTAATAGAGAAAGAAGTAAACTGTATCGGTTGCGGAGCATGTCTCTCACTGTGTCCTACAGGGGCTATTAAAATAAATGATGAGGGTGTCGTTGATGTTGAACTGGAGAAGTGCAATCATTGTTACTCGTGCCTTAATACTAAAAAACTGCGAGGAAGTTGTGTAGGAAGAAACTACAAACTTGAAGTTTTTCTTTTACAGTATAGTTAAACTGCGCAACTACCTCCCCCAACCAGTCTCACCTCCGCAACTTTTTCGGGCTAGGGTATCTAACAAAAAAACAAAAAATCCAACCGGTCCTCGCAGGGCAACCAGTTTCGCATACCCCATTAAAATGTAATAAAAGAAGTATATAAATATGGTATATTTGTGTCCTCAACCTTTTATAATTACTATTCCAGCTCTGGTATCAACCTCGAGAATAAGCTCCTGTCCCTCCCTCCATCCAAGGGCCTTCAATATTTGGGAGAGTATGGTGACGCTCAGACTGCCGCCTGTTCTCTTCAGCTTTACCTTCAGATTAGAACCCATGTAATATTTTTATTCTGATGAGTATAAGAACATTAAAGGTTTGTTGCAGAAAAGTTTATGTCGGGCTTCAAACTTCTTAATACATGCACAGCCCCGGCGTTTTATTGTTGCTTCATGTTTGCCTGACTAAAGCTCCTCAACGCCAAGGTACTTCATCGCTCTTTCCGGATTTACCTGGTAGGTGTGTATGACAGCAGAGACATCTTTGAACGTTCTTATTCCGTTGGACAGCATAAACTCCAGCACCATCTTCCTCCTCTCAAGCTCCTCATTCAGCTCCCTCACGCTCCAACCCCTCTGCCTCCTTATCTCTTCCAGAGCTTTGGAAGTGCCGACCATCGAATGCTCATCCTTGACACTGTCCCACTGGAAGACTGTGGAGGTTCTCAGCATCTTTGTGTGAGCATCCAGACCAACAATCTCGGCAATCTCCGTGTTCCTTCTGACCCTTCTGTCCCCAACATAAGTCTGGGCCTGGATGCTTATTATATCCAGAGCCTCAAGCATCGGCCTCGGCACGCCAATTGGAGGATTCTCAAGCCTGTGGATCGCACCGCTTATGCTGTCAGCGTGCAGAGTGGAGTAGGTTGTGTGACCTGTGGCCATTGCCTGGAAGAGAGTTAGAGCTTCCCTGCCCCTGACCTCACCCACTATTATGTACTCAGGCCTCTGCCTGAGTGCAGCCCTGAGCAAATCGTACATGTCAACAGCACCCTTTTCCCCGTGGAAGGCATCCCTTGTGACCGCTGGAATCCAGTTCTCGTGAGGGAGCATGAGCTCCCTCGTGTCCTCAATTGTGACTATCTTTGATCTTCTTGGAATGAACAGAGATATTGCGTTCATCGATGTAGTTTTACCGCTTGCCGTTCCTCCGGCAAATATAAGGGACTTCTTGTTCTCAATGCATAACCACAGATACGCCATCTGCTCGCTGCTGAAAGTCTTCCATGCTATCAGATCCACCGGAGTCACAGGCTCCTCCCTGAACTTTCTGATCGTGAACGTCGAGCCGTGGTCGGTGACTTCTCTGCCAAGAGTCATCTGAATTCTGCTCCCGTCCGGCATTGTTGCATCAACCATCGGCTCCGCAACGCTTATGTGCTTCCCGCACTTCTGGGCAAGATTGACAACAAAACTGTCAAGCTCGTCAGGATCTTCGAAAATTATGTTTGTGCGGAGGTTTGTGTA
>CAZZLE010000231.1:0-3024 GCA_964654595.1 uncultured archaeon
ATTCCTTGATCACATGGTGAAAACACTTTCAAGACATTCTGGAATTGCCATGAGAGTTGAGGCAAAGGGAGACCTTGAGCACCACGTAATTGAAGATGTAGCCATCTTGCTCGGCAGAGCTTTAGCAGAGATTAATAAGAAGGGCGTTGAGAGGTTTGGCGATGCGATAGTTCCGATGGATGATGCCGTAGCAATCTGCGGTCTCGATTTCAGCGGGAGAGGTGTGCTTGTGGTTGAAGGGGAGTTTGGAGACGGAGAGATGAAAGAGGAAGATTTTCTGCATTTCCTCGATACTCTCTGCAGGAATGCAGGGCTTAACGTTTACCTTAGCGTGAAGGGAAAGAACTCGCACCATAAGATGGAGGCCGCTGTAAAGGCGATTGCCATATCCCTGAAAAAAGCCTTGAAAAAGAGTGGTAATGAATACAGAAGTGCGAAGGGGGTACTGGATTAGTGATCGAGGTTAGAGACCTTTCAAAGCAATTCGGAAGGAAGATCGTGCTAAAAGGCTTAAATTTTAAAGTAAACGGTAAGGTGGCAGTTCTCGGTTACAACGGTGCTGGCAAGTCCACACTTGCTAAAATAGTCGCCGGAATAATCAGACCGACTGAAGGGGAGGTAAAGGTCTTTGGAAAGGACCCTTCAACATCTCCGGATGCAAGGAAGAGAATCGGCATTGCCACTCACAACCCGATGCTGTACGGTGAGCTCACCGTTAAGGAGAATCTCAAATTTTATTCAAGAATTTACGGAGGAGAGAAAAAATTGGAGGAGCTGGCAGAAAGGTTTGGATTTTTGGATTACCTTAACAGCAAGGTAAGTGAACTTTCAAGGGGATACCTGCAGAGAGTTTCACTGGCAAAAGCCATTGTAAACGACCCTGATTTGCTCATACTTGACGAGATAACCTCAGGACTTGATCTGGAAGTCAGAAAAAAGGTTCTGGATACTGCTGAGAGCTTCAAAGGGACACTTCTTTTTACAACCCACAATATTGAGGAAGCAAGGATTTGTGATAAATTTATAGTTTTAAGAAATGGAGTGCTCGCTTACAACGGAAAGAGCTTTGAAAAAGCTTTGGAGGCGCTTAATGAGATTACTTGAACTTGCAAAGAAGGACTTAAGGCTCGAGATAAAAAATAAATCAAATATCAGTTTAATGCTTCTCTTCAGCCTTACTGCAGCTTTTCTTTTCAGCGCATCAATTTCGGAGCCGGGGAAGATATTCTCCTCTCTCCTCCTTATAATTTTCTTCCTCGCCGGAATGCTTGGTTACTCGGCATCCTTTCTTAAAGAATACGATTCGGGCACAATTGAGGGTTTGAAAGCTTCACCTCTAACCCCACAGGAGATAATTGGCGGGAAAATTCTCTTCAACCTCTTCCTCATGCTTGCCATCCAGACATTCATTTTTCCTGTCTGCTACGCACTTTTTGATGTTGAAGGAGATTTTGTTCTTGCCTTCTCCACCTTTGCAATCTGCAATGCCGCTTTATCGGTTACCATCACCTCTCTATCACCTTTGCTTTCCCATTCAAGGGCGAGGGAAATGCTTCTTCCGGTTATGCTCTTTCCCGTTATTTTCCCGCTCATAAACTCAACTGTTATTGCTGTTAACAGTGCTCTTGAAAGTTTTCTGGATTTCGAAAGAATCCTGTTTATTGTAGCCTACACGGGCATAATCTCAAGCCTTTCAATGATTACCGCTGACAGAGTTGTTTAAATCAGAAAATAAAAAGTAAAAAATCAAGAGCTCTCCTTCAGCAACCTCCTGAGCAATTTACCTGTGGGTGTTCTCGGCAAAGGCTTGTCTGTGAACTCAACTATCCTTGGGAGTTTGTATCTGGCAATTTGTTTCTCAAGAAAACTCAAGATATCTTCCCTGAGCTTATCATCTGGCTGGTAACCTTCCTTGAGCCTTATTATTGCCTTTACAACCTGTCCTCTTATTCCTTCAGGATCCGGAACGCCAACTACAGCACATTCAACAACTGCCGGATGCGTGTTCAGTGGCTGCTCTATCTCATCGGGACCTATTCTGTACCCGCTGGATTTGATTAGGTCATCATCTCTGGAAACGAAGTATATGTAGCCGTTTTCATCCTTTCTTACAAAATCGCCAAGAACGTTCCATCCGTTCTTTACGCTTTTCGCCTGCTTCTCCTGCAAATCTCTCGACGGGTGGTTCCAGTATCTTATTCCTGTTGGGCCCTTGATGTACAGACTTCCGACTTCATCAGCCCCGCATTCTTTGCCTGTCTCGGGGTCAACGATTTTGGTAATGTAACCTGGCACAGGAAAGCCTATGCTCCCGGCAACAGGTTTAGGAGCGCAGGCATTGGCGATGCAGATGTGAAGCATTTCTGTCGCTCCCAGAGACTCGTATATGTCCATTCCAAAAACTTCCTTCCACCTTCTTGCTGTTTCAGCCCCAAGAGCTTCCCCTCCACCTGTGAAAAGCCTCAGACTGCTTATATCGTATTTCTGCATGTATTCCTCCAGCCTGGGATCCGCAAGAATCATTCTGTATGATGTTGGGAGAGACGAGAACACAGTGATTCCATGCTCCTCAACGTATCTGAAGAAGTTCTCGACAGTGAATCTGGGCCAGATGCTCGCTGCAGCACCATGGAAGTAGGGTATAAGGCAGCCATTACCGTAACCCATCGCAAAGCTAACTGGAGCAGGGCCTCCGACAACATCATCCGGTGTCAGCTTCCATACATACTTGCCAACGAGGTAAACAGATGATATTACGTTCTCTACAAAGTGCACGCAGCCCTTGGGCAAACCGGTTGTTCCAGAAGTGTAGAGTATGAGAGCCGGAGTGCCTATCCTCAGCGGCACCGGATCAAACTTCGCACTCTCTTCCATGATTTCTGTGAACGGTATGAATCCTTCCCTCTCTCCATCCATAACAACAAATGCCTTGGCAGTCTTTATCTCGTCCTTGACCTCATTTACCGCCGTAAAAACTCTTTCATCACCGCTGACGAACAGAGCTTTTATTTCAGCATTGTTTGA
>CAZZLE010000232.1:0-4550 GCA_964654595.1 uncultured archaeon
ACATTCCACAATTCCTTGGTTTCGACCCTAAATCTGTTATTAAAGTAATGAGTGATGCTTAAAAGTATTGTGGTTTCGCTATATACTTTGAAGCACTGTTAAGATTACAACCTGTGAAAAAAGAGATGCTAACTTTCTGTCCTGCTGACAGGGATGAGCTTAAGCTTGGCTTCATGGAAAAGAGTCTATTCAAAAGGTTATAAGGGTTAATTAGAGAAAACTCTGCAGTAGTATTCTCCGGCAAGCTTGCTAACACAATAAAGGGAAAATCGAATTCTTTGGATGTCCTTCATTAAACGTAAAGGTTTTTTATCCCCACCTAACCACTCTTCGTGAAAATTTTCAGCTCGAAACAATCAAATACAACGTCCGCCTCTTCTGGGTCCCCCCATTTAAGTCCAAGTTCCTCGACCTCTTCAGGAGTAAACATTTCATCGTAAACTCTGACGTCGAGCCCTTTTTCGATTAGAAGTCTTGCAAGAGCCAGATTTCTGCTGTGGTAGAGCTCCTTCACACCCTTCCTGAACGTAATTCCTTTTATGCAAATCCTGACCTTATTGAGCGGCTTATTAACTTTCAAACACTCTAGAACTATTTTTTCAGCCCAGTAATTTAACATTTCATCGTTTATTTCTCTGGCTACTTTCAAAAGCTTCACGTAACCGAATTTCTCTCTTTTTTCCATCTCTTTGATCAAAAACCACGGATAAACAGGAATGCAGTGCCCGCCAACACCTGTTGACGGAAGGTGGATGTGGCAGTACTCATGATTTGCCTTGTCTCTCGCCTCATAGAAATCAACACCCAGCTCGTTTGCGATCTTGAAAAGCTCATTCGCCAACGCGATGTTTACGTCCCTGTAACACCCTTCTATCACTTTTATGAACTCTGCAGTTCTGGCATTTGAAACAAGGTGAAGATTGGGTATAAACTTCAAATACAGCTCATAGGCTTTCTTCCCACTACTCTCATCAACACCCCCTATGACTTTGGGAAACTCCCTGAGCCTTGAGATGCTGTATCCTGTCATTATCCTCTCCGGAGAATAAGCAAGGTAAAACTCACCGAGCTTTAACCCGCTCTCCTCCTCAAGCCATTTTTTCACAAGATTTTCTGTCGTTCCAGGCGGAACAGTTGTCTCCAGAACTACAATATCTCCTTTTTTGAGAATTTTTCCAACCTCCCTGAAGGCAGATTCGAGGACTCTGAAGTCAGGATTTTTTAGTTCATCAAGAATCAAGGGGACTATTACTATATAAGCAACGCAATCAGCCGCATCTCTGTAATCTGATGTAGCCTTCAATCTTTTTCCTCCGTGTTTGGCTATCAGTTCGTCGAGTCCAAACTCTTCAGGAATTGGATTTTTACCTGAATTTATCATCTTACATTTTCTGGAATCAAGATCAACACCAAAAACCTCAATGCCTGAATCTGCTATTACAGCAGCGAGTGGAAGTCCGGCTTTTCCAAGTCCAACCACTGCTACTCTCACCCTATCCACCTCCTATCTATCTTCACATTCTTCCCGCAGTAACTGCATTCATACGTGACCGAGGAATCATCCTCCTTAACAGCTTTTTCAAGCTTCCTTCCACAGTAGCAAACAAATCCCCTGAACCTTGCAGGATTGCCGTAAACGAGAGCATGAGGTGGGATGCTTTTAGTTACAACACTACCAGCCCCAACCATCGCATATTCTCCAATCTCAATTCCGCAAACTATCGTGGAATTTGCGCCTATGCTCGCCCCTCTTCTAACTCTTGTTTCCATAATCTTTTCCTCGCTCCAGATAAACGCCCTCGGATAAAGGTCATTTGTGAAAACAACCGCTGGACCTATAAAAACATCATCCTCTATAACCACACCTCTGTAAATTGTCGCAAAATTCTGGATCTTTACATTGTTTCCTATGACCACTTTCGTATCTATGTAGACACACTTTCCAATGTTGCAGTTTCTTCCTATTATCGCGCCCTCTCTGACATGTACGAAGTGCCAGATCTTCGTGCCCTCACCAATGTTTTTACTTTCAACTATCGCTGTGGGGTGGATAAACACGCTCAAGTTATCTCTCCCCGAATAATCTCACAAATTCTGAGGTTTTCCACTGCTTGCTTCGCAGTCACGGGAAATTCAGCTTCTCCATCAATTGCATCAACAAATGTCTTTAGCTCAACCTTAAGTGGCTCCACCTTGTTTATAAGAACCTTTTCGATAACGTTTTCCTGCAGGTATTTTTCGTTTACACTCTGATAAACACTTGGTTTTCTGTAGATGTAAAGCTCCTGAGTCATGAAGTCCCCTTCTACAGTAATCTCCTCATTTTCAAGATATATCGTTCTTATCTTCTTTGAAGAGATTTTGCTTGCAGAAAGGGATGCGATTTTTCCTCCGAATTTAATCAGTGCATGAACAATGTTCCTGTTTCCAGCGGCACTTATCTTGTATTCACTTTCTCCCGAAAAAATGACGTTGAAAACGATGTCAATATCATGTATCATGAGGTCTTCAACCACCGTAGAGTCTGTGATTCTTAAAGAAGCGGGATTGTGCCGCTTTATGCTTAAATAAGCAACATCAAGTTCAAGGTCTGCAAGCTCATATACTATCGGGTTGAATCTCTCGATATGTCCAACGCCAAAAACGAGATCTCTATGGCTTTTGAGAAGCTCAAGCAGCTTTTTTCCCTCATCGTAGCTTGATGAAATGGGTTTCTCAACAAGGATGTGTTTACCAGCCTCCAAACATTCACTTGCATGCTGAAAGTGGAATTTAGTGGGGGAACAGATACAGACTGCATCTACTTCTTTCAGCAACTCTCCTACTGAATTTGCAATTCTCGCATCATATTTTTCTGCGATCTCTTCTGCTTGGTTCCGGTTGACGTCGTAAATCACGACATCTTCAACCTTTTTGATCTCAGTTAAAACTCTTACATGGTTCCTTCCCATTGACCCAACGCCAATAACTCCGAATATCATGGTCACACCCCGTTTATGATCTCAACAATCCTCTCAAGCTCCTTTTCACTTAACAGCGGGTGCACCGGTATGCTTATAACTCTCTCTGCAACATATTCTGCTGTTGGACATAGCCCTTTTTCGTATCCAATCTCTCTGTAGAGTGGCTGGAGATAAACTGGCTTTGGATAATGGATAGCGTTTCCAACACCGTTTTCTGTTAGATACTTTGAGAACTCATCTCTTGTCATTGTAAAGTCTTCTTCCACAAGCAGCACGTACTGATGGTAAACATGTTTTGCGTAGCTCTTCTCTACCGGTTTTCTTAATCCCTCAACATTTATGTTCTTCTCGTAGAATTCTGCATTTTTCCTCCTTTTTTCATTCATCCAGTCAAGTTTCTCAAGCTGCACAAGGCCTAAAGCTGCCTGTATGTTGGTCATTCTCATGTTGTGTCCAAGCAATACATGTTCGTACTTTCTTACCTCTCCATGGCTTCTTAACAGTCTGCATTTATCGACAATCTCATCATAATTGCATGTGATCATCCCACCTTCCGAAGTCGTCATGTTTTTGGTCGCGTAGAATGAGAAGCATCCAATTCCGAAACTTCCAACCTTCTTGCCGTTATATTCAGCCCCATGTGCTTGAGCGCAATCTTCTATCAGCACCAGCTTGTGGTCTTCACAAATTTCAAGAATAGCCCTCACATCAAAAGGATGTCCGAAAAGGTGTACGCCCACAACTGCTTTTGTTTTAGGTGTAATCTTCTCCATAACGTCATCCGGATTGATGTTGTAAGTATCCTCCTCTATATCAGCAAAAACCGGTTTTGAACGCTGGAAGAGAATGGCATTAGAAGTGGCTACAAAGGTGAAAGGGGTTGTTATGACCTCATCTCCTTCACCAACTCCAATAGCCTTTAGAGCAATGTCAAGTGCTGCAGTACCGTTCGACACGGCTATTCCGTGCCTGGAACCAATGTAGGTTGAAAACCTCTTCTCAAACTCAGCCACTCTGTCTCCTTGAACAATTATCCCTGAGCGTAAAACCTCTATCACCTTGGCTATCTCTTCCTCTCCAATGACTGGTTTTGCAATAGGAATCATTCAACCACCTTAAGCCTGAAAATAACCTTGCCATCACCAAATGGTCTGCCAGGGTCCGGGCAGGATAAGCAGATTTCGTCTCTTTTGGCAAACCCTAACTTGGCTCCATGAGATAGAGCGTAGGCAACGTGAGATAGCGACAGGATTGCGTGTATGCAGATCGGAATTTCTGATTCAAGAAGAAATGAGTTCAGGTAGAATCTGTCACCCGCGGCGCAGTAACCCTCAACGTTCGTTACACTAATTTCAACCTTCATATCTACTGGTTGGAAGTTTGGGCATAATAAACTATTCTCATGGTGGTTTTTCAGATCCAGTTAATTTTTTAAGTTTTTTGTTGATATTTCCCTGTGCAAGCCATTATTCTTGCAGCTGGGGAAGGAACGAGAATGCGTCCTTTGACCTACACAAAACCAAAGGTGATGCTGCCCGTAGCAAACAAGCCGATACTCCAGCATTTAATTGAAAACCTCTCAAAGGC
>CAZZLE010000233.1:0-3673 GCA_964654595.1 uncultured archaeon
CTCTAACAATGATGTTTACGCTGCTTTCTCCAAGATTATCAACGAAAACCTGCGGTTCAGGGTTTTTAAGAACAAAAGGATGTTCCTCAATCAGCTTCTTTATGATTTTAATTGCCTTATCGGCATCATCACTGTATCTTATCCCTATCACGTACTCAAACCTTCTTGCTATGTGGGCCACGTAGTTGGTTATATTGGATGTGAACAGTTTCTCATTGGGAATTCTGACATAAAGTCCGTCGTATGTTCGGATGATGGTTGAGAGTACGTTCACGTCCTCAACGAAACCCATGACGCCGTCGATGCTGATCTGATCCCCAATCTTTATCGGTTTCTCCCACAACAGAAAAATCCCGGAAACGAGGTTTGAGACAACACTCTGGCTGGCAAAACCCAGAATAATTCCGGTAATTCCACCTGCAACCAGCAAACCTGAGAGGTTGAGACCCAGAGCTGGCAGAACAGCAATGAAAGCGATGATGATTATTCCAAAGTAAATGATTTTGAGCATCAGTTCAAGCTGGTCTCTTCTCATTTTGTCTATAAGGGCTCTTCTGAGGTTGGTTGTGACTATCTTTGCAATTATTGTGGCGAAAGCCATCACGAAGACGACTACTGCAACATCGTAAACTGTTACATCCCCGTAAAGTTTATAATTTAAAACGTCAATCATAGTCCCCACTCCATTACGAATTTTAGAGCAGTTACGGCAATCCTCCTTGCGGTGTAAAGTTCTAAGGCTTTCCTCATTTTCTCCTCTAAAGGCTGCTCAATGAATTTCGTTTCGGCAACCTTTGGAGAGATTATGTTTATGGAGGCTGAGGAGTAAACGATTTCATCGTTGTAGTATATCTTCATTCCGTAAATATCGAAAACGGCATTTTTCACTTCAATCCACTCGGTATCGCTGTTGACAATTCTTAGCTTGATTACACCCTCTCTGTATCTGTCAAGCCGCGGAATCTCTGAGTAAAGGTCGCTCTCCCAGTACCTGCAAATTATCCCATCTCTTGGATTTCCGTAGAGCGTGTATTTTGGTTTCTGGAGTGAGAAGATGTCTACAATTCCCACACTCTTTTTTGCTGCTATAAATACAGCTATCTCAACCGGGAAGGTGGCGTAAACATCTACAGATGATTTCGGTTCTGCCAAGAAAGGTTTACGAAATTTGATTTGAAGAAAGTTGGTAACGTTTTTTGGTGTGTTTACGGGCTCTACGGGATTTATAATAAACCTCCCCTTCTCAACTGAGATGTCCTTCTCAATTTTGTCACCATTCTCCCTGATGTACCGGTAAAAAGGACCAGTCCTTTCCGTTCTCATTCTGTATTCGCCTATCTCAGCCTGAAACCCCTCAATGTCATGGTAGCCAAACACTTTATCTCTTTGTTTTGTTTGAATAAAAGTTTTTTTATCTGATGTCTCGAAAACCATGCCGTCAAACAAATTATTTATGCCTCAAACGATGTCCCTGTCCATGGAAAGAATCTTTGCTCCATGGAGGATAAGGTACGTGCTTGCTCCAAAACCAAAGGACTGTGTTTTCTGTGTGGCTCCTAAGGAAAACAGAGACAGGGAGAACTTAATACTCTACAGAGGTAAGACGTGCTACGTTATAATGAACCGCAATCCCTACAATCCGGGCCATGTGATGGTAAACCCGTACCGCCACATCCCTTCCATAGAGGATATGACTGATGAGGAGATGGTTGAGTCCATGAAGCTTGTCAGACTCTCGATCAGAGCTATCAGGGAAGCAATGAATCCGGATGGTTTTAATGTGGGCGTCAACATCGGCAAAGTTGCCGGGGCAGGAATGGCTGCACATCTGCACATCCACATTGTGCCGAGGTGGAACGGGGACACATCCTTTATGCCGGTTCTTGCTGATGTTCAGATCATACCAGAAGCCCTGGAGGAGACATACGACAAGCTTTATCCTCTGTTCAGTAAACACTGAACCAATTGTTTTAATAATGCGGTAAACGGAAAATTTTTTATGTAAGTATATGCCATGATTAAAGTGATGATTACCGCTCATGCGAAAATTCTTCAGGTGAGAAACAGAAGGCATGCTGCAGCCATCTTTGTGGACGGTAGCAGTTTTGAAGTTATCGACTGCACGAACAGCACGAACTGTCGGATTCAGGGGGTTAAGGGAAAAAAATGTCCGAGTTACTGCCCCTTTGTGGCTGATGCAAGAAGGTATGTTCAGGGGTTGAAGACGAAGTATGAGGTAGAAGTTTTGAACCCTGACTCATAGTTTTATCATGGAGCAGATTTTCATCTACTTTACCGGTACAGCCGGTTCTGGAAAGACATACATGACAAAAGCAGTTGCAGATTGGCTCGATCTTAAAAAACTCGACTGCATGACTGTGAATCTTGATCCCGGAGCGGATTTTCTTCCCTATTCAGCAGATATTGACGTCAGAGAATGGTTCACTCTTGAGGATATAATGGGCAGATACAATGTTGGACCAAACGGAGCTCAGATAATTGGCGCAGACCTGATATCCACTTTTGTTGGTGATATCAAGGATGAGATTCAGCTTTCGGCATCTGAGTACGTTTTGATTGATACACCCGGACAGCTGGAGCTTTTTACACTCAGAGAAAGCGGCAGAATACTGGTTAATGCTCTAAACCCTGAAAGAAGCGTTATGGTATACCTCTTCGACCCTGTTGTGTCAAAAACTCCCTCCGGTTTTCTTTCGATGCTTTTTATGGCTTCATCTGCTGTTTTCAGGCTTGAAATACCGCAGGTACTTGTTCTATCAAAATCCGACCTCCTGACTGAGAATGAGCTTGAAAAAATTGTTGATTGGAGCAAGGACCCTGAAACTCTCTATGAATCTCTTGATCTTGAACGGAAAACCCTGAATCTCGAACTGTTTTTCCTGCTGAAGGATTCAGGTCTGTTTAGACCGCTCATTCCCGCTTCAGCTGTGACAGGATACGGTATGGAGGATATATACGATGCAGTTCAGGAAATCTTCTACGGAGGAGAGGATTTGGAGAGAATACTGTTCTAAGGGTTAACGACAGGAAAACAGTTACCGGGTCTGAGAGCTTTTTTAACACTTTCAAGCACGAAAATTCTTGCCCTTCTGACAGCATTATCAAGTGAGTTGCCCAGTCCCAGGTAGCAGGCTAAAGATGTGCTGTAAACGCATCCGGTTCCGTGGATGTTTATCGGTGAGAAATCTGCCGTGACAGTGTATATTGAACCATTCTCGCAAACAACATCTCTGCCTCCAAGCTCACCTCCGGTAATCACAACGTTGCAGCCGTATTTTTCATTTATCTTCAGAGCCAGATCTACAGCCTCATCAAGGGTGTTTCCCACACTTTCAGCTGAGGCAAGAATCCTTGCTTCTGTCAGATTCGGTGTTACGACATCCACGAACTCCAGAAGCATTCTGTAACCCTCAACACTCCCGATTTTTCCACCAGCACCTGCGAAAATCACCGGGTCAAGGACTTTTGGTGCGTCGAGCTTTGCGATCTCGTCAGCAACAACCCTCGCCACCTCGGCAGAAGAAATGAGACCTATTTTTACGCAGTCAATCCTTATGTCTTCCGTAACAGCCTCGATCTGCTTTTTAAGGATTTCAGTATCGACTGAAACTGCCATTTTAACTTCACAGGTATTCTGGACGGTCAGCGATGT
>CAZZLE010000234.1:0-1713 GCA_964654595.1 uncultured archaeon
TATCACTGAGATAACCGCCCTTTCTCAGAGTTAGAACGTGTGCGACATCAACAAGAATATCGTAATTGAAAATGTTCCTGTCACTTTCGATGGAAGAAGTGAGCCTGAGAGCTTTTGAGTCCATATTTTTCTTTATCCTTCCTTCTCTGAGCATGCATTAAGTTTGGGCGGTGGTTATTAATTTTTACCGCAAATGTTTTTATGTTTAAAGTAAACGCCTGTCATGAAATACAAAATAGTCAGAATTGAGCTGAAAAACGACGATGAGGTTATTCTGTATCTGAAGTCTGTGAGCAGGAAGCCGGGTGTTATGACCAGAGCTGATTTCAGCGATCCTGTCAAGATAATCGAGTTCGGGTTGCAAATGGGGATGGATCTGGCTAAGAGGATAGAGGAACTCATGCAGTTTGATGCTTTCATCACGGTTCCCTACGAGTACTACAGCATGAATGAACTTAAGGTCGGAGATACAGTGGAGGTGGATGTGAGGCTGGCGGAGAGATAGGCGAAAGTGATATATATCTGTCTCCCTTAATCCCACTCTAAGCTCCGGTGGTGTAGCCCGGCCAATCATACCGGCCTTTCGAGCCGGCGACCCGGGTTCAAATCCCGGCCGGAGCACTATTCTTACTGGGGGATGGATGAATGAACAGCGCGATGAAGTTCATAATTCTGATGGGTCTTGTGAGCCTCTTTGGGGATGTAACCTACGAGGGGGCAAGAAGTATAGTTGGACCATATCTGGCAACTTTTGGTTTAACAGCTTTAATGGTTGGTCTTGTGACCGGGTTCGGGGAGTTTGTAGGTTATGGCTTGAGGCTGATTTCGGGATTTGTTGCTGACAGAACCGGAAGATACTGGTTCATAACATTTCTCGGATACTTTCTCATTCTTTGCATCCCGCTACTGGCTTTTGCACAGTCATGGTGGATTGCTGCTTTACTGATTGTGGTTGAGAGACTTGGAAAGGCAATCAGAACGCCAGCAAGGGATGCGATGCTATCCTTTGCAACAAAAAAGGTTGGAAGAGGAATGGGATTTGGAATTCACGAGTTTTTGGATCAGGTTGGGGCAATAATTGGCCCTTTAATTGTTTTCTCGGCACTTGCTGGATACGGCTACAGAGAAGCTTTTATGGTGCTGTTTCTGCCAGCCTTGTTTGCACTCTTAACCCTCCTTGGAACATGGAAGCTCTATCCAGCTCCGCAGAAGTTTGAGAAGGAAAAGCAGGAGGGGATTGAAAAGAGTTTCTGGCTCTACTCGACCTTTGTTTTCCTGAGTGTTCTGGGATTTCTCAGCTTTCCTCTTCTTTCCTATCATCTCGCATCCCGTGTTGACTTAAAACTCATACCTCTTCTTTACGCCCTTGCCATGGGTGTTGATGCCCTTTTCGCGTTAATTTCCGGCAGGTGCTACGACAAAATTGGTCTGAAAACTCTCATAATTGTCCCTATACTGACACCAGCAGTTCTTCTCGCATTTCATCCATACGGGGTATTTGTGGGTGTTGCAGCATGGGGAGCGGTGATGGGAGCGCATGAGGCAATAACGAGAGCTGCAGTGGCTGATCTGACAGGTGTAAAGAAAAGAAGCACGGCTTACGGCATCTTCAACGCAGTTTTCGGAGTTGCCATGTTTGCCGGTGGAGCTGTTCTGGGGTTTCTTTATGACATTTCTATCACATTTCTTGTGCTTTTTGTCATTGCAGCTGAA
>CAZZLE010000235.1:0-2938 GCA_964654595.1 uncultured archaeon
CAGTATTTCAGACACTGCCATCCTTACAAGGGCTGAATCATCAACAACAAGCACCTTCATGGTTTTAACTCATTCCAGCAACTTTCTTCAGCTCCTCAATTACCTTGGAAGCCTGAAAGGGTTTGACAATGTACCCCTTTGCTCCAAGCTTTATTGCCGCCTTTACCATCTGCTCCTGCCCGACAGCGGTGCACATCACGACCCTTGCATTAGGATCAATCTTTTTTATTGCCTTCAAAGCCTCTATACCATTCATTTCAGGCATAACTATGTCCATGGTTACTATGTCAGGTTTCAGCTGCTTGTACATCTCTACCGCCTGCTTTCCGTTCTCAGCCTCACCGGCAATGTCAAAACCTCCCGAGAAGAGTATGTTTCTCAGAAGCTTCCTCATAAAAGCGGTGTCATCCACAATCAAAACCTTGGGCATACCATCACCTCGCGGACCTTTTCATTATTTCATTCACAAGAGCCACACCCTTCGGTGTGAGCTCAATTTCCTTTCTTATCTTAACAACCCTCGCCAAACCCAAATTAACGAGCCTGTCATACAGCTCATTTAGCTCGTCCGTGGTTATTTTCAATATGGATTCAACACTCACAGAATCCACACCGGTGTAAACCATTGTCAGAATCTGCTCTTCTATCTCCGAAAGAGCTTCATTTGGCTTGTTTCTGTTGATTATGTTCCTTATGTACTCCTCAAGCATGTCCATGGTTGTTTCTGGACAGAGAACGAAGCTCGAAATGACTTCGCCGTTCTCAACATACGTTATGACGAGAACAACCCTCTGCTTCTTTCCCACCGTCCTGATGTCCTTCTCAACAGAACCCAGATTTTCGATTGAAATCCGGATCTGTCTTGTAGCTGACAGAAACCAGAGTGCTTCATCCGTGATGCTCAGGTACCCTTTGTCCCACCTGCTGTCGCTCACCACAACTCCCCCACGTGTTGCGGGGGAGAGGAAGTAAACGGCAAATCTGTCGGATTTCAGGTTAAATGCCAGATACCTGAATATCTGATCCTGCATGTTTCCAAAATTAAGATAGTAGTTTCTGTCCTTTTTAATTCTAATCGCCTCTTTGCCCTCGTAGCTAAGCTTTTCGAGGTCCTGAATTTCTTTGAAAGGAACTACCATTCCGGCAAAAGTTATTGCGGTTTTCGATATTACTGCCTCTCCTTTTTTCCAGCCACCATCGAAGTACTCCACCGGAATCCTCAGTCCCATGCTCTCGCTCATATACAAATTTACCTCAACCTCTCTACCTCATCCTCGCTCAGCACCCTGTTCAGGTCTATCATAATCAGCAAACCATCCGGAAGCTTGCCCACCCCCTTGAGAAACTTTGCCTCCTCTCTTGCGGTGATTATGCTGGGCAGAGACTCGATGTCGGATGTGGAGAGGTACTTCACTTCATTCACTGTGTCAACCATCATCCCAATGACTGCATTTTCAAATTCAACAACTATTATGCGTGTGTTGTTGTCTATGGGTTTTGGTTCCATTCCGAAGCGCTTTCTGAGGTTTATGATGGTGGTTATCTGACCCCTGAGGTTAATCACACCCTCAACAAAATCCGGAGCATTCGGGATTCGGGTTATCTGTGTGGGTCTGATTATTTCCCTGACTTGGGATATGTCAACTCCGTACCTCTCATCTCCGAGATTGAAAACTATCACCTGAACAGTCTTATCACCCCTCAGGACCTGACCTTCTGTCTGCATAAACCCACCTCTTAAAAATTTACAGTAAAAAATTAAAATAAGTTATTTTTTCTCCCTCCGTCCGTCATCATTTCAACATAGTTCCTTGAAAAATCCTTGCTGAGGGTGTCTAAAATCTTGAAGTTCTCTAATAGTAGCTGCAGGGTCTGATTTGCTATTGCACTCACCCTTTCCATTGACATGCTGACCTGCTGAACCGCTGCGGTCTGCTCCTCTATGGCTGCGGAAGTTTCTTCACTGCTCGCGGCATTTTCCTCTGCTGTTGATGCAACTTCCTCAATGCTTCTTGCAATTTGCTCTATCTTTGAGAATCCACCCTCAATACTCTTTAACATCTGCCTGAGCATGTCGCTTATCTTGCTGACAGACACTGCAATCTCTTCTGCTTTGGATAGCGCAGTCTCTATACCCTTGCTTCCCTGCATGCTGGTCTCCTTAACCTTCTTTGTTGCTTCAATTACTTTTCTTGTCTCCTCCTGAACGTTTCTTACTATCTCGTCAATCTCCTCAGTGCTCTTTCTGCTCTCCTCTGCAAGCTTTCTTACTTCATCCGCAACAACCGCAAAACCTCTGCCATGCTCTCCAGCCCTTGCAGCCTCAATTGCGGCGTTCAGAGCAAGTAGATTCGTCTGATCCGCAATGGACTTGATCCTTTCCGTAACCTTTCCTATATTCCTGACCGCAATCTCAAGGTTCTCCACAACCTTTGCGGATTTCTCCACTTCTTCGACAATGGCTTTCATTATTTCAAGAGCCTTGACCCCTTCCTCTCTTGCCAATCTTGCGTTCTCTTCTGACTTTGAAGCAAAATTCGCTGATTCCTCAGATTTGGCGACCAGATCTTTGAAAATCTGTTCAGCTGCCTTGAGATCTGCAGTCGAGGCATTTGCCAGTCTGGAAAGGTTTTCACTTCCCGTGGCTATTTGCTGTGCTGCTGATGAAATCTGCTGCATTCCTGCATTCAGCTGGCTTACAGCTTCATTTGCTTCTCTGACCTGCTTTGCAGTTTCTTTCATGTCATCAGCCAGCTTTCTCACTATCTCGCTTAACCTTTCAGCAAACTCGTTGAAGACTTCAAAGGTTTCACCGAACTCATCATCTCTTAGCTTCTCGAGCCTGACACTTAAATTGCCTGCTTCCAACTCCCTGATACCGTTGCTGAGCATATTGAGACATTTTCCGGTGTATGCAAGCATTTCCTCAATTTCTCTC
>CAZZLE010000236.1:0-2493 GCA_964654595.1 uncultured archaeon
TCAGGCATTTTTCCTCCCATTCTTTTCTCTTCTCATTAACATTCGTCATTGCTCACATATCTGGCTCTGAAAACTTAAAACTTTTCTTTTAATCCAGTTCAAATCACAATTCTTAAATACCTTTGTAAAGAATTCTAATTAAAAATGAAGGAGGTTGGCAGAATGGAGGAGGTATACAGGAAGTTTATGGAGTTAACAAAGCTACCGGACAATGAGACAAAGGAGAAGGCAATGGAAGAGTTCTTCAAAAACCTGAACTCAATGCAGATGCCTGAGTACTTCAACTGGGCTGAAGAAGTCTTTGAGGGAATTCATGTAAAGGATAGAGGAGATCAGAAGGCTTTGATATGGTCAAATATTGAGACTGGAGATAAAAAAGAATACACATACGAGCAGTTTGCTGCAGAAGGGAACAGGATAGTGAACTTTTTGAGAGGGCACGGGGTTGAGAAGGGTGATAGCTTCTACATGATGATCCCCCTGCTGCCTCAAATATGGTTCGCAACCTTCGCAACAGTTAAGGGTGGATTTATAGGCGTTCCCACAGCCACAACGATGACGGTCAGAGATCTGGAATACAGATTCAGAGTTTATCCACCAGTTGCAATCATGGCTGACGAGAACTCCGCGAAACTAATCGACGAGGCACTGAGCAATGTTGGTGCAGAGCCAAAGGTCAAAGTTGTCATAGGAGACAGGAGCGGATGGGATAGTTATGATTCTGTGAGCAAAGAGGCTTCCAAAGCTGAGGCTGCAAAGACGAGATGGGATGACACAATATTCAGCTTCTTCACTTCCGGAACAACAGGGTTACCCAAGAGAGTTGTCCATACAGCCACCTCATATCCGGTTGGTCATCTCATGACAGCCTGCATAATCAACGTTCAGCCAGGTGATATTCACCACAACCTGAGTGCTCCGGGATGGGCTAAATACGCATGGAGCTCATTCTTCGCACCCCTGAACGTTGGGGCTACAGCAACAGGATTTTACTACACGAGATTAAACGGAGACCTCTACCTTCAGGCAGTTTCTGAGTTCAAGGTAAACACCTTCTGCGCTCCCCCAACAGCATGGAGACTCTTCATGTTTGCAGATATTGGAAAATACGACTACTCAGCATTAAGAGACGTTGTCAGTGCTGGTGAGCCACTTAACCCAGAGCTTTACGAGCAGTGGTTGAAGCACACTGAAACCGAAATCAGGGACTTTTATGGCCAGACAGAAAGTACAGCCATGATAGGCAACCCTCCGTGGTATAAGGGAGGAAAAGTAATTCCCGGGTCCTTCGGCAGACCCACCTTCATGTATGACATAACTCTTGTAGATGATGAGGGTAATGAAATCACAAAGCCCAATGAGGTTGGACACATCGTGGTTAAGCTGGATCGCTGGAGGCCGATTGGATTGTTCAGGGAATACATGGGAGATCCTGAGAAAACTGCAAAGGTCTTCGTTGGAAACTACTACTATACCGGTGACAAAGCTTTCTTTGACGAAAAGGGATACTGGTGGTTCGTTGGGAGGGCAGATGACGTCATAAAGACCTCTGACTACCGTGTTGGGCCGTTTGAGGTTGAGAGCGCTTTAATCGAGCACCCGGCAGTTGCTGAGGCAGCTGTTGTTGGAAGTCCACATCCAGTAAGATACCAGCTTGTAAAAGCCTTTGTGACTCTTGCTCCAGGTTACGAGCCTTCGAGAGAGCTTGCTCTGGAGCTTTTCATGCACTGTAAGAAGATTCTCGCAAGGTATAAGATACCAAGGATAATCGAGTTTGTGCCAGACCTTCCAAAAACGATCAGTGGAAAGATAAGAAGAGTTGAGCTGAGAGGAATTGAAGAAGAGAAGAGGAAGAAGGGGGAAAGAGGGGAGCACGAGTACTTCTACGACGACTTCCCGGAGCTTAAATCCTCATAATTTTTTATGTTTACAGGTGTTTTTTATCACCCTTCTTTCAGCAGAAGGAGCTATCTAACACAGGGGACAAGGTTGATGGATTTTCCTGATGCTTTTGCAGAGATTGAGAGTCCAAGATTGAGGATCATTGAATCACCTCCCGTTGATAAGATGTTGCTGCTTAAAGTTCATACCGAAGAGCATATCGAGAGGGTGAAAATGGACCATCTTTGCTCTACAGCCTGGCATTCTGCTGGAGGTGTTGTGAAGGCGGCAGAGATGGTTTATAACGGGGAGCTGAGAAATGCTTTCTGCTACATTGGAGCTGGAGGACACCATGCCGGTAGAAACTACTTTTGGGGATACTGCTGCTTCAATGACGTTATCTTAGCTGTTCAGAACCTCTACGATAAATATGGTGAAGTAAAGGTGGCAGTAATAGACACGGATGCCCACCATGGAGATGGAACAAGGGAGCTCATCGAGCTGCTCGACTTTAAAGTTCTTCATTTCTGCATCTGCAGCACAAATCACGTCTCGGATGATGGGCTAAAAATCGATGTAAGTTATTTTGATTATTCTTACAGAGAGGCTGTT
>CAZZLE010000237.1:0-2640 GCA_964654595.1 uncultured archaeon
GCTTTGATCATGTCCTTCATCCAGACGCCTTTTTCAGGTGGTGTCAGTGACAGGAAGAGCGGGATTCTCTCACCATTGCATTCAACAATCTCCTCCACGCTGACGAGAAGATCAAGTTTTTCGGATTTTAAAACTGCATCCACCTCAACACTTTTGCAGTTGATGCGGGGATAGACAAACTTTCCTGCGGCTGAATCGAAAATGCTTTCATCGAACGCTTTGTGAAGAGCCCTGGCTCTCATTTTTGCCCACTCAAGGTCAAATCCCTGTCTTAATGAGAGGTATATCTCCCTCGCTGCAGTAAATTCCGTGAAGCTCTCCTCTCCTGCATGAATTCTGAAGTAACAAAGCCTTGGGCAGGTAACGTAGCTCGTCAGGTGGCTGAGCTTTATCATTGCAAGGCATTGACATCAACGTTTTAAACCTTTTTTCCCTACACCAATTAATGAAGAGAATTCTTGCTGTTGCGGACACGCATCTAAGAGAATGGAAGCTTCCGGAGAAGCTTCTGGAAATGTTGGATAATGCAGATATTGAGGTGGATGCGGGCGGGTTTGGAAGCTGTGGGGCTTACAAAAAATTCTTCGGATACAATCTTTAGGCTGGAGCTGGCAAGCGCGATGGCGAGGCGTTGACGTCAGCGTTTTAAACCTTTTTTCCTACACCAATTAATGAAGAGAATTCTTGCTGTTGCGGACACACATCTCAGAGAATGGAAGCTTCCGGAGAAGCTTCTGGAAATGTTGGATAATGCAGATATTGTGGTGCATGCGGGTGATTTTGAAAGCTATGAGGTTTACAAAAAATTCTCCGAATACAATCTTTACGCTGTAGCCGGAAACAGCGATGATGAGGCTGTGAGGGAAGAACTTGAAAATGAGCTCACGTTTGAGGTTGAAGGTTTAAGGTTCGGACTGGTTCACAGGGGTAACTTCATAAACCAGTTTCACGATCTCGGCTACAAAGCAATGGAACTTGATGTTGATGTTCTTGTCTTCGGACATCTGCACCGATTTGTTCTTGAAGAAATCAGAGGAAAGCTTCTGATATGCCCCGGAAGTCCAACTCAGCCGAGAATGTCTGTGGCAAGTTGTGCGGAAATTGTTGTAAACAGAAGCAAGGTTGATGTAAGGTATCATGTGGTTCAGCCGCTTTTCTGCGGTATGGATGTTTACGAAAAGCTGGAGGGATGCAGATGAAGGTTTTCGTTCCCGAGAACTGGGATGAGCTGAAAGGAAGGTTGAGTGAAAAGGGAAGGGTGGTTGAGGTAAGGAAGGGGGATGGAGAGGAGGAGTGCTGTGCGTTCATCGGAAAATCCTTTAGAATGACAGCCGGGGCAAAGAACATCAGGGATGCTCTGGAAACCCTTGCAGATATGGGTTTTGACTACGCGGCAATTCTTGACTTCGAGCTTGAGCTTGAGGGTCTTGAGAAGGGACTCGGTTTCAGGATTCCGAAAGTGAGGAGTGTGGAGGAAGTTGAGAGGGCTCCGGAAATAGAGTCACTGAAATCTCTGGTTCTTAAAACGAAGTGTGTTGATGGTGTTGAGAGATGCGGAGCAATCGGGATCTTTGTGGGCTTCGTCAGGAAGGAGTCTGGAGGTAAGACTGTAAGCAGGCTTGAGTACGAGGCTTATGATGAGATGCTGAATGAGAAGGTTAGGGAGATTGAGGAGAGAATAAAGCAGATGCCGGGAATTGTAAATGCAAGAATTTACCACAGGAGGGGAATTCTGATGCCCGGAGAGGATATAGTTTACGTTGCAGTCATGGGAGAGCACAGAAAGGATATCTGGGAGCCATTGAAGGAGGCTGTGGAGATGATGAAGAAAGAACTCCCGGTGTGGAAGAAGGAGGTTTACGAGGATGGGGAAGTGTGGGTTCACGATGCTGAGAGAGATTAAAGCTTGAACACCATAATCTTTGTCAGAAGTCCTCCGTATCTGACAAACCTCTCATGGGTGCACTGCAGTCCGGCATCTTCTGCAGCACTGGCAAGAATTTTGTATTCTGAGGTAATAACAGCAAGCCTTGAATCCTGATTCATGCACCTTTTCGCTGCTATGATGAAATTTCGGTAGAGTCTTTCTATAGCACCCTTTCTGTGTATTCTGAGCCCGTAAGGCGGGTTTGTTATTATCACCTCATACTCTCCTCTCATCTTTAAAGCATCTCCCTGAATGAAGGTTATTGTGTCAAGAACACCTGCATTTTCAGCATTTTTCAGGGCTCCTTCAAGATGCTTCCTGAACCTCTCGATCCCAAAAAGCCTTAGCCTGACATCTCTCTCCTCCCACTCAAATTTTTTGCTGCAGAATTTCCGGTATGCAAACTCTCTTTTGTTCGGAACTCTTCTTGCCATGAGGGCCGCTTCAATCGGAATCGTCCCGCTTCCACACATCGGGTCAATTAGCCTCTCGTGTTCATTCCATTCAGCAAGTCTGAGCATACCACAGGCTATCGCTGCATTGAGGTGTGCGGGGTGGTTGTAAACTCTCCACCATCGCTTATGCATAGCATCATCACCCGTTGTATCAACCCCGACAAAAAGCTCGTTCTCTACAAGCTCCACTCTGAGAATCACATCCGGATCGCTCAAATTCACCCTGAGTCTTTCTCCGTGGCTCTCCATGAAGCTGTC
>CAZZLE010000238.1:0-9787 GCA_964654595.1 uncultured archaeon
CAATGAATCATGAATTCCAGCCATGCAATCATGTATTCTTATTCATCCTCTTTTTTAGCCTAATAGCAATTAACGCTTCTGCACTCCAAATCGATTACGAGCTTATTAAAGGGGATTTCAGCTACTGTAAAGGGCAGGCAAGACAGCTGTATTATTATTTTTCCTACAGCCTGTATTATTATTACAGCTACTAAGGGGATATACCTCCGCAAAACTCCACAGGAAATTAAGGGGTATAAACAAAAATCCTTAACGATTTATAATCCTTCCTGGAAAATGCTAAACCTTAACGGTTTATAATCTTCCCCAGGGATAAATATTTAACGTTTTATCATCGAAGCTTTAATAAGGTTGAAAATCCCAAAAAAAGCCATGAGCACAAAAAAGCCTGAGTCAAGACAGAAGAAGAAGGAAGCCGAAAGCCCAGAAGGCCGGGCGGAGCCAGCAGAAGGCCGAATCAGAAAGAGGCTCCATATAACCTTAGACCCAGCCATATACGAATGGCTGAAGAAAAGCACGGATAACGCTTCCCGGTTCATAGAAAATCTCGTAATGGCTGTTTCTCAGGGAATTCAGCCCTTAGCCTTCATCATTTCAAAAACAGACACGGGCCGGGAGGGATTTGAACCCCCGACTGCGGGATTAAGAGTCCCGCGCTCTGCCTGGCTAAGCTACCGGCCCTGTGTGTGAATTACTCTCCGGGTTTAAAGACTTAACGCTAATAGCCTCTATAACCTTTTCAGCTATGCCTTTTCCTATTAGAGATGCAACCTTTCCCCTGTTCTTTAATATGTCTTCGGCTGTTCTTATTCCGCTGTTGTAAAGCTTTCTTGCCCTCACTCTTCCAATATGTCTTATTTTGACCAGTTCAAGCAACTCTTCTTTAACACCGTGTTTGATTCTTTCAGTAAGACCTTTAACACTGCCGTTCCCAACTTCATCCGCTATCCTGTCCATCGCATTGCTCAACCACTCTGCAGTTTCAACTATTCTCCTCAAATCACCCGGAGCGATGTCATACTTTACACAAATTTCATCCTCGCTTTTTTCCTCAATCCAGTCTTTAAGACAGAGAGCAGTTTTAACCTCAGACAAAAACCAGTCATACTCCACGGAAAAGTCCGATGGATAGTAACTGAATTCCTTCCTCAGCCTGAAAGCTTCCTCCTCAACCCATGAATCGGTTTTTCTTACGGCAAGTCTTTCCATGTCCGGTGTTCTGCAGATGAGATGCAACGCCCCCAAATCACTTAGATCCATTCTGCTCAGAACATCATGGAAAATGAACCCTGTCAGCGGATCTATGTAAAGCCTTGAAACCAGAGAACCGAGCCTGGTTGGAGCAAATGAGCCGTCTTCAACAATCATGCCCCAGTTTTCAAGCTGTCTGATAACCCTCTCAAGTTCATAGGAGAGAGATATTTCATATTGCTTGAAAAAGAAGGTTTCAGCGAAAAAGTTCTCCAGCTCTTTAAAGGTTTTTGCGTAACCATCGCATATAATGGAGAGGGTGTGAAATCTCAGATGAGTTTCAACACCGAGCTTTGATGTTATTCTTTCTGGTTCGCCAAAGATGTATCTGTTTATGGCAATCTCCCTGTCCTTTTTTCCAGCACATATAATAGCCTCACCCCTTTCATCCATTCCAGGCCTTCCAGCCCTTCCAGCCATCTGCTTGTATTCAGAAACTTTTATTCTTTTCGAATAACCATCGTAGCGGTAAAGGCTTCTTACTATCACCCTTCTTGCGGGCATATTTACACCCGCAGCGAGCGTTGGGGTGGCAACAACAACCTTCAAATCCCCTCTCCTGAAAGCATCCTCAATAATTTTTCTCTGACCGTTCAGCAAACCGGCGTGATGGAATGCCACTCCTTTCCTGACGCATTCTGCCAGCCTCCTGCTCATCTCTCCTTCATTCTCCTCAAGTATGGCTTTATCCAGACCAGTATTTTCAACATACTTTGCTGTAATCGATGACAGCTTAACAGCCGTTTTTTCAGCGCCCTTTCTTGTGGATTCAAAAACAAGAACGCCTCCATTTTCAGCAACACACTCTTCAACAAGCTCCTCAAATTTTGCTTTCCTGGTTTTCCTTAAACCACCTTCGAAGACCTCAAGTTCCCCTTCGCAAAGCACACCCTCAACGAGAGGTACGGGTCTCCAGTTGCTAACATAATAATCTGCATCAAGCCACTCGGCCATCTCGTCAATATTGGGTGCTGTAGCGGAGAGTCCCACTATTCTCAAACCACTGTTCATTCTTCTCATTTTCGTTATGAGAATTTCCAGCGTTGCCCCCCTTTTCTCGGAGTCGAGAAGGTGTATTTCATCAACCACAAGACAGCTGACAGCTCTAATCCATTTTGCCCTGTTCCTTATCAGCGAGTCTGCCTTTTCACTCGTGGTTACGATTATATCACAATCCCCGAGATGCTCATCCCTCGACTCAAAGTCTCCGGTGGATATACCCACCCTCATGCCAATTTTTTCCCACTTCTTGAAACTCTCATACTTCTCCCCCGCTATAGCCCTTAAAGGAACAACATAAAGACACTTTCCTCCCCTTATGACCTCTCTCACCATTACCATCTCGGCAAGCAGAGTTTTTCCCGCTGCAGTTGGCATTGCGAGAAGCAGATTTTTATCAGAGAAAACTTTCTCCAAAGCTTCAGCCTGTGAAGGGAACAGTACCTCTATCCCTTCCTCCTTTAAAACTTTAACTGCATAGCTTGAAATTCTTTCAGCAAGCTCCTCAACCTTCACTCAATGGAATTCTCACAGGCTGAATTAAAAATTGTCCCCATGCTTACCAATTCCAATGATATATAACCACAAATGAGTTTTATTTAAATCCTTTTTCAATTGTTTAACTTGGGAAAATTTAAATATTCGTAAAAAGACCCTGCTTGAGGTGGTAAAAAATGCTTGCGGATTTCATATTGACGGAAGACCAGAAAGCCATAAAGGAGGCTGCAAGGGAATTTGCTGAAAAAGAGTTTCCCAATTACGTCGAGGAATGTGATAGAGAGGAAAAGTTCCCATTTGAACTGTGGAAGAAAGCTGCCCAGCTTGGGTTCATAGGAATGGCAATTCCTGAGCAGTATGGCGGACAGGGTCTGGGTGTTCTGGACTCCTGCCTTGTTGTGGAGGAATTCTGGAGAGTCGATGGTGGACTTGGAATGATTCTCGCCACAACTTTCGGTTCAGAGCAAATACTGGCATTTGGCAATGAGGAGCAAAAGAAGAAGTACCTGCCACCTCTTGCCAAGGGAGAGAAGATCTGTGCTGCCTGCTATACTGAACCTCAGGCGGGAAGTGATGTTGCGGGCATCAAAACCAGAGCGGACAAGGATGGAGATGAGTACGTGATAAATGGCACCAAGATGTTCATAACAAACGGAACGATTGCTGATTACTACATTGTCCTGGCCAGAACTGATCCAAATCCGCCAAAGAGACACCACGGCATGTCTGTATTTCTGGTTGAAAGAGATATGCCCGGTGTTCAGGCTAACAAGCTGAAAAACAAGCTCGGCATAAGGGCGAGTGACACTGCTGAAGTTGTGTTCAAGAACGTGAGGGTTCCAAAGGAGAACCTCATCGGCCAGGAAGGACAGGGATTCTACCAGACGATGATTTTCTTCAACGTAACAAGAATTCCCGTTGCCTTCCAGGCACTTGGACTGGCACAGGGAGCTTTTGAGCTTGCCTATCACTACGCCAGAAACAGAGAGGTCTTTGAAATGAAACTTGCAGACTTCCAGGTTACACAGGAGAAGCTTGCTAAAATGAGAACCGAACTCGAGGCTGCGAGACTGCTTGCCTATCAGGCTGCATACTTCCAGGACAAGATGGGGATGCCAGATCCCGGTTTAACAGCAATGGCAAAGTACTACACAGCCAAGGTTGCACAGTTCATTGTGAACGAGGCCCTCCAGATTCACGGAGGTTATGGTTTTATGGGAGAACAGCACATAAGTAGGATGTACAGGGATGTGAGAATTCTGGAGATATATGAGGGTACGAGAGAGATAGAGATAGAAGTCATAGCGAGATCTCTGCTCGGAAAGATCCCCTCAAGACTCGGACTTGTCAGGAAGCATCCCTTACAGTAATTTTTTTATTTATTAAGGTGGTAGATATGGAAGAAGTTTACATAGTTGATTTCCTGAGGTCTGCATTTTCGAGGAGCAGACCAAAAGAACCCGAAAAGGATGTCTTCAACAAAATTGACATGCCGGCAGTTGCGGCAATGCTGATCAAGGAGATGATTAACAGAACCGGCATCGACCCAAGAGAGATTGGTGATGTTATTACCGGATGCACAATGCAGATGAAGGAGAACTGGCTTTACGGTGGTAAGGTTGTCCCTCTTCTTGCTGAACTGCCAGTGGAGGTTCCCGCTCACGGTGTTGAGAGAGTTTGCAACTCATCAACCACTGCCGTGCATCATGGAGCAATGGAAATCATGCTTGGATACTCCGACATTGTAATTGCGTGCGGTTTCGAACACATGACACATCTCCCGATGCAGATGGATCTGAACCCGCACATTGGAGTTTCGCCAACACTCATGTCGCGCATAGACCTCATTCAGAAGTACGATTTGATGACAGCCATGAGCATGGGACTGACTGCAGAGAAACTGTTTGAAGTTGCAAAAGATGAGATGGGATGGACTAAAAGAGATCTGGACGAGTGGGGTGTCAGGAGTCACCAGCTTGCAGCCAAGGCTGTTAAGGAGGGCTGGTTCCTCAATGGAGATGGATACCCGATGAAATGGAAAGGAGAGATCCTGCCAATTGAGGTTGAGCAGGCTGATGGGAGCAAGAAGATCATTGATGTTGACCAGTCTATAAGACCCGACACAACCCTCGAACAGGTCGAAAAGCTACCACCGGCCTTCAAACCCGGTGGAGTAATCACTGCAGGCAACTCTTCACCACTCAATGCGGGAGCAACAGCAGTAATGCTGATGAGCAAGAAGAAGATGAAGGAATACGGTCTTGAGCCAATGGCCAGGATAGTCTCAATGGGCTGGGCATCAATTGATCCGAGCATCATGGGAGCCAGTCCGGTCCCCGCAAGTAAAAAGGCTCTGGAAAGAGCGGGTCTTGAGGCGAAGGATATCGATTACTGGGAGATTAATGAGGCATTCTCGGTTGTTCCGCTATACGCAATAAAGAAACTCGGCCTTGATCCGGATAGAGTAAACATAAAGGGAGGAGCAATAGCCATCGGTCATCCGCTTGGAGCCAGTGGTGGAAGAGTTCTTGGAACGCTTGCAAGAATACTCATCGTTCAGGAAGCAAAGTACGGCTGTGCCACGCTCTGTGGTGCAGGTGGGCAGGGAGGAGCAACAATTATCGAGAACCCGTACATTTAATTTTTTCTTTTCTGTTTTCAGAAATTGAAAAGCTTTTAACACCTTTTCTCAACTATGGCTTATGATAGTTCATCCCATCGACTATCGTTACGGAACTCCCGAGATGAAGAGAATATGGAGTGAGGAAAGCAAGATAAAAAGGATGGTAAGGGTTGAAATGGCCCTTTTACGTGCCCTTGCGAAAAAAGGATATCTGAGTGAGGAGGAGGCTAAAAAGGCTAAAATTAAAGCCTTCAAAATTACTCCTGAGAGGGTGAGGGAGATTGAGGCCGAAATCAAGCATGACATAATGGCTCTTGTTAAAGCCATAACTGAAGCTACTGATTGTAAATGGATTCACTTCGGTGCAACTTCCAACGACATTATCGATACCGCCACAGCACTGCAGCTGAGAGATAGTGTGAAAGTACTGGAGGTGAAAATCAAGCAGCTCGCCAGAATTCTCGCTGAAAAAGCTGTTGAGTACAGAGATGTTGTTTGCCTCGGCAGAACGCATGGACAGGCAGCATTGCCAACAACCTACGGATTCAGATTTGCTTTATGGGCTGCTGAGATTACAAGACACTACATCAGATTGCAGCAGCTTAAAGAAAGACTGCTTGTAGGAAAGATGAGCGGAGCTGTGGGAACTCAGGCTGCCTTTGGCAAAGATGGATTTGAGATTGAGGAGGAAGTAATGAGATTGCTGAACCTCAGGGCAGCGATAATTTCAAGTCAGATTATACCAAGAGACCACTACTGTGAGTACATCGAGTTTCTTGCAAACCTTGCAGCAACGCTTGAAAAAATCGCTCTCAACTTTAGACTTCTTCAGAGAGCTGAAGTTGGGGAGATGATGGAAAAATTCGAGGAAAGGCAGGTAGGAAGCTCCACAATGCCTCACAAGAGGAATCCGATAGACTGCGAGAACATATGCGGGCTGGCAAGGGTTTTGAGAGGTTTTGTGGAACCGCAACACCAGTCTGCCATTCTTTGGGAAGAAAGAGATCTGACAAACTCATCTGCAGAGAGAATAACGCTTGTTGAGGCAACAGTTCTTGCAGACCATATTTTGACAAAGATGATAAAGGTCGTTTCGAATGCCATCCTCAATGCTGAGAATATCAGGAGGAATCTGGAGATGCAGAGGGGACTCAATCTTAGCGAAGCGGTTATGATAGAGATGACGAGGAGAGGTGTGGGGAGGCAGGAGGCCCATGAGATTTTAAGGCAGGCATCGATGATGGCCTACCAGCATAACTCATCCCTTCTTGAGGAGCTGCTGAAGGACCAGAGGGTTATGAAATACTTCAGAGAGGATGAGCTGAGGGAAATGCTGAAACCGGAAAATTATCTGGGCACAGCAAAGGAGAGGATTGAGAGAGTTGTGAAATGGGTAAATGAGGTGCTGAAATGAGACTAAGAGTAAGGTTTGAAAGTACTTCCTGTGAGGTTGAGCTTTACGAGAAATGGGCACCTGAAACTGTTAAGGCAATAGCCGAAGCTCTGCCAATAAGGTCGACAGCCAACAGGTGGGGTGATGAAATATACTTCACAACCAGCGTTGCAGTTACAAAAAAGGAGAACTCCAAGGAAGTAGTCGAACTTGGTGACGTGGCTTACTGGATCCCCGGAAAGGCCTTATGCCTGTTTTTTGGAAAAACACCAATAAGCGATGACAGAATAATACCCGCAAGTGCAGTCAATGTAATTGGTAAGATCATCTCCAGCATGGAGCATCTCAAAAGGGTTTCGGATGGAGAAGAGGTAACTGTGGAGAGAATTTAAATTTTCGCAAACAATAAATTTTTTAAAAGGACTTTGAGATTTAGAAAGAGCTCTATCTACGCTTTTCATGCTTAAGTCTTCTCCAATCAATCTGCAAAATTAAAAAAAGACGTTAAAGGAATGGAAGATCTGCAGATCGACCGAAAAGTTTATATAGAAATTCCAATCCACCAATATCTGCAAGAGGGGGTGAGGAGAGATGGTCACGCTACAGGGAACTCCGGTTTTGATACTAAAAGAGGGAACTCAGAGAACTGTCGGTAGGGATGCTCAGAGAATGAACATAATGGCCGCTCGTGTCATTGCTGAGGCTGTTAAGAGCACTCTCGGTCCAAAAGGAATGGACAAAATGCTTGTAGACAGCCTTGGTGACGTTGTGATTACAAACGATGGAGTTACAATTCTCAAGGAGATGGATGTTGAACATCCAGCGGCAAAGATGATCATTGAGGTTGCAAAGACGCAGGACAATGAGGTTGGAGACGGCACAACAACTGCAGTTGTTCTTGCCGGAGAACTGCTGAAAAGGGCTGAAGAACTGCTTGATCAGGAAATTCATCCGACAGTGATTGCAAGAGGTTACAGAATGGCATCAAACAAGGCTATGGAGATACTTGAAAGCATCGCAATGAACATTGACGTTGAGGATGAGGAAACACTGAAGAAGATTGCCGCAACCGCAATCACCGGAAAGCATGCGGAGTACGCTCTTGATTACCTGAGCGATCTCGTGGTGGAGGCAGTGAAGAAGGTTGCGGAGAAAGTTAATGGTCAGTACAGAGTTGATGAGGACAACATCAAGCTTGAAAAGAGGCAGGGTGGAAGTGTTGCTGACACAAAGTTAATCAACGGCATAGTTATTGACAAAGAAGTTGTCCACCCGGGAATGCCCAAGAGAGTCAAGAACGCAAAGATAGCTGTTCTCAAGGCAGCCCTTGAGGTTAAGGAGACCGAGACAGATGCAGAGATCAGAATCACGGATCCAGAACAGCTCATGAAGTTCATCGAGCAGGAAGAGAAGATGCTCAAGGACATGGTCGACAGACTTGCAGAAGCGGGTGCAAATGTAGTTTTCTGCCAGAAGGGTATCGATGATCTGGCACAGTACTACCTTGCAAAGGCCGGAATTCTTGCAGTGAGGAGAGTGAAGCAGAGCGACATTGAGAAGATCGCCAAGGCGTGTGGAGCTAAGATAATCACCGATCTCAGAGAAATAACCTCAGCAGACCTTGGTGAGGCTGAGCTGGTTGAGGAGAGAAAGGTTGGCGATGAGAAGATGGTCTTCATCGAGGGATGCAAGAATCCAAAAGCTGTGACAATACTCATCAGAGGTGGCAGCGAACATGTTGTTGATGAGGTTGAGAGAAGCTTGCAGGATGCTATAAAGGTCGTAAAGGCTGCACTTGAGAGCGGTAAGGTGGTGGCAGGCGGTGGAGCACCTGAAATCGAGGTAGCTCTGAAGCTCAGAGAGTGGGCTCCAAGCCTTGGAGGGAGAGAGCAGCTTGCCGCAGAGGCTTTCGCATCAGCAGTTGAAGTAATTCCAAGAGCTCTGGCAGAGAACTCAGGGCTTGACCCGATTGACATACTCGTCGAGCTGAGAAAAGCCCATGAAGAGGGCAAGACAACCTACGGTGTTGATGTGTTCAGCGGTAAAGTAACATGCATGAAGGAAAAGGGAGTCCTTGAGCCATTGAAGGTCAAAACCCAGGCAATTTCAAGCGCTACAGAAGTGGCAATAATGATACTGAGAATCGATGACGTCATTGCAGCCAAGGGACTGGAGAAGGAGAAAGAGAAGGGATTGGAAGAGGAAGGAGAGGAGGAATCATCTTCTGAAGATTAAATTTTTAACTTTTATTCTCCTTAAGCCACCTGAAGAACTCTTCGAAGGCTTTTCTTCTGTGTGAAACTCTGTTTTTCTCTTCAGTGCTCATTTCTGCAAATGTTTTGCCACCGTAGAGAAAAATCGGGTCGTAGCCAAATCCCTGCGTTCCCCTCATCTCTCCTGCTATTTCACCTTCCACCTTTCCGGTGAAGGTTCTAACAGTTATGCCGTCAAAGTAAGCAACTACAGCCATAAAATACGCCCTTCTGTTCTCAACTCCACTCATAAGCTTCAGAATGCCCTCATTACCAATAGTTTTGAAAACGTAGCTTGAATACGGGCCTGGAAAACCCTTCAGCGCTTCAATGAAGAGACCGCTGTCCTCAAGAAAGAACTCATCTTTAATTTGGAGCGAGAGCATCTCTGCACTTACTCTTGCAATCTCTTCCAGACTGCTTCCCTGAGGTTCGAGATACTCCATCTTCAACCACTCAACCTCGATTCCGTGCTTGGCTGCCATCTCTCTTACTTCTCTAAACTTCCCCTCGTTTGATGTGATGAAGTACATAAAAAAAGCCTGATTGTGGAGTTTATGATTTTTCCGAAAAAAGAGATTACCTCTTAACCTTACCCATCAGAGTTCTCGCTATAACCATCCTCTGAGCCTCACTCGTCCCTTCATAGATCGTCCCGACCCTTGCATCTCTGTAGTAGCGCTCAATGTCGTACTCCTTGCTGTAACCGTAACCGCCAAATATCTGCAGTGCCTCGTAGGTAACCATCACCGCTGTCTCGCTGGCAAAGAG
>CAZZLE010000239.1:0-8290 GCA_964654595.1 uncultured archaeon
GGAATAAGCCCGGTATTAATTTCTGAAATACTAAAAACTCTCAACGCAGGAGCAGGGAGCGACCCCAAAGAGGTGATACCCGGTATTATAGCAGGCTACAGGGGAAAAGTTGACCTGAAAGAGCTTGAGAAGGTGTTTAACACCGAAATAAACCTCAACAACCTTGAAATATGTTTAGAGGAGTTTGAAAGGGCTCCAAGTATCTTTGAATTACTGTTAGAAGGATTCAAAACACCACCGATTAGCCATTTAAACAAGAGAAAAGCAATTGATACATTACAAGAACTTGAAAACTTTTTTGGCAGAGGTAGCCCCTCCCCACAAGACCCCGTAATTGAGGAAGTGAGCTATGACCCCCCATATCTCTTATTTGCGGACAGGAAGGAGTTTGAGGTTTACATCCTCAGGGGGGATGTTATAACAATAGCGCGGAAAGGGGAGAAACAAAAAGAGAAAATATATGTCAAAAAAGAACCGGTCTTTTACGGGGCTCCAGTTGAGGTTGTAGTTTACGCAAGCCCGCTTGGCGAAATAACCCGCTACAGGGTTGTATGGAAGGTATCCACAAGGCCAAGGCCTATTGTAATAGGACCAGCTACAATTGATGAAATATACGTAAGGCTGAAGCTTGAGGGTCTTGTGGTTAAGAGCTACAGAGGGCAGGACTACCTCAACATTCTGATTGAGGCATTCTGCAAGAAAAAGCTTGCCGAAATCAAGACAGAGGTGGAGATTCCCGGGGTCTTCCTGATTGACGGAAAACTGCAGTGCACGGTTAAGTATGCCAGACCTTCAAGCGGGGAGCTTGAAAAAGCCCTCCTTCTGCTGAATGAGCTCGCTAATGAGTGGTTCGGGAATGTGAGGCCAAAGTTCAGCAGGATGATAAGATGGAGCGTGATAAGCCCGTTTATCTTTGCGATAAAGCAGAGCGGGAGGTGGATTAAGCTCCCGTTCATCAAGGGAGACCCCCAAGCGGGGAAAAGCACAATGGCGGAGATAGCCATAAACATCTGGCGGTGGAATGGCGGAGAAAAGCCCGGTTCGTCAATAAACACGATACCAAGATTTGGAGAGGTGATAAGGAGAACTACGTTCCCGACATTGATAAACGAGACCGCCCCGATTTTCGGAAGCCTGAACAGAGACCTTGAGGACGTGATAAAGAACGCAATAGATAAGACCGTTGCAAGAGGCCGGTTTATCAGGCAGGGAGTTTATGAGGAAATCATGGCCTTCTCCCCGTTGATTTTCACCACAAATAGAGGACTGCCGAAAGAGGAGGCCACGAGGGCGAGGTTCTTCTTCATCAACGTGACAAGAGGGGATGCGCCGAGTGAGGAGAGAAAGAAGGAGTTTAACGAGAAAATCAGGCCAAGGATTTTCAGGGAGCTCTTCCCGGTCGGGGATTTTGTCCTTGACTACGTGATGAGCAAGTTCAAGGATGGCCTGCCTCACGATATTGCGGACAAATGGGAGGAGCTGGCCATAGAGATACTTGAGAGGGCTTATGAGCATGCGGGGCTTGAGGCTCCAGATTGGATATACGACAGTTATGAGGAGAGGGGAGAGGAGGAATTTGAGGAAGAACTCAGGCTCAGAATCCGTGAATTCCTTGCTAAAAGAATAGATGAGGCCTTTTTCAAGGGTGTGGGGAGGCTGGCAGGCTACGAGGTGGTGGACAGTGTCAGCAGTAGTAACGTTGAACATGAGTTCAGGGTGAGGGCGGTTATCGAGAAGAAGCTCATCCCGTGGCTGTTTGCAAAGGAGGACAGTGTGTATATCATGCGGGGAATCATTGAAGAGCTGGAGAAGCAAGATATAGAGGTGGCCGGCGGGCTTCAATCGCTTGCTGAGCTCTTTAAATGGGAGTATATCCCAAAGAAGAGCTTCAAGGTGGGCGGGAAAGTCATGAACTGCTCAGTTGTGAAGGTGGACTATTCAGAGTTCAAGGAGTTTGTAACAATGGGAGTGGAGAAACTGGAGGAACTGGAGGAATCAGAAGCCCAAGAGCCAGTAGCAGTGGTTGAGGATATTGACTTCACCCGGTGGTCATGAAAACTTTTTTCATGCAGGATTAAATTCTATTCTTACCTTTCTTACCGTTTTTCTTATCTCTTTCACTTTTGAGTATCGATTCTTACCTTTTCTTACCTTTCTTACCCAAGTGTCGATTCTTACCGTTCTTACCACTCTTACCTTCCTATTAATAATTAAAAATAGAAAAAACAAAAAAAACAATGCATGCAAAAAACACACACCTGCAAAACCAGAAGGGGCGCCCTCAGGGCGGAGGGGAGGTCAGCCCTGTGCTGACTTTTCACCCACCTCCCCGGTGGAGGTGATGGAAAATGAAAGTTTGTCCGGAATGTGGTAATAAACTTAAGGAGCTCGAATACCGGTATGCAGCAACATTCTACATTTACGAAAGAGTTTTCTTTGATAGAGGAAGGTTGGGTTGTGAGGAAGTCGAAAAGAAACTTATTGACGTCTTCGAAGAGGCTTTTCATTGTCCTGAGTGCGGGAAAATGATCACTGATGATTACGATGAAGCAGTTGAGATTTTGAAATCCAATGATGAATAATTTTTCCCGCTAAAGTGGAGGTGATGAGAATGAGTGGCTTTATAGATGATGAAGTCTGTCCGACCTGCGGAGAAACGTTTGCAATCGAATTTGATCCGAAAGCAGGATACAGAAAAATCAGTCAGTGCTACTGCGACAGGCTTCTGGGCGATGTCAGGGATTTTCTAAAGGAAAAAGGATTATGGGATGAGTTCGTGGAGTTCCACAGGAGCAAAGAAGAGCCTGATGATCCAGATTTCCGCAGAAAGTTCAGCAGACTCTTTAGCTTATAAGCAGGAGGTTTTCACAATGGTGAAGGAAATAAAGGAAATAAAGGAAAAAATCATAAAGGCAAGAATACAGCTCCTGAGAGAGAAGCCCTTTTTCGGTTACGCGCTCATGCATGTCAGCATAGTCAGCAAGGAAGAGCAAAAGCCGCCCGGACCAAAGATAGTCTACAACCCCAACTTCGTGGAAAAGCTGAGCGACGAGGAGCTCGCAGGTGTGCTGTGCCATGAGCTGCTGCACTACTTACTCGGGCACACGAGAAGGGCAAAGGAGGCCAGAAAGATGCTCGGAGGTGAAAAGGACAGGCAGTACTACAGCAGAATGAACATTGCCGAGGACATAGTTGTCAACGCAATACTGGTCAGCAACGGTTTCAGACTGCCGGTCTGGAAGCACAAAATCAAGCTGCCGGATGGGAAAGTAATCGAAGTGAAGCAGGGTGCAATAGTACCGGAGCGCGATTACAAGACAAACAGGATGTATGTGGAGATAACCGACGCCAAAGGCAAAAAATACGTGGTCTTAGATCCGGAAAGAAAATCAGCTGAAGAAGTTTACTGGGAAATCAGAGATTTTGCAGTAGACGAAAACGAGAGCGACGAGAATGAAGACACCATGTACTTCTCCGACGACACGACAGATGAGAGCGAGCAGGACGGGAACAGCAGAGACAGTGAAGGTGGAAACAACCAGAACACGCAGCCGCAGACAACGCAGGGCTTCCCCTCCCAGAAGAGCCCTAAGGAACTGCTCAGCGAGGCTTACATGTTTGCAAAGATGCACGGAAAAACACCTGCAGGGCTCGAAAGGCTTGTGGATGCAGCCCTGAAACCCAGAGTAAACTGGAAAGCCCTCCTGAGACGCTACGTGACACAGGCAATACCCCACGACTACTCCTTCCGGAAACCGAGCAAGAAGAGTCCGGAAAACGTGTTCCTCCCCGGAATTGCAAAAGGTGAGCACCTCGAAGCGCTCGTGGCGATCGACACATCCTTCTCAATTGACAACAGGCTGCTTTCAGAGTTTCTGGGAGAGGTAGAATGGCTGATGAGGAACTACCAGTCGCTAAAGCTGACCCTCGTGAGCAGCGATGCACAGATACAGACAGTTGAAGAGATACGCAGCAGATTCCAGCTCAGCAAGTTCACTCCAAAAGGCGGCGGAGGGACGGACTTCAGGCCAGTATTCGCCCTGGCAGAGAAAAAGAAGGCCAAACTCGTGGTTTACTTCACAGACGGTTACGGAGACTTTCCCGAAATTCCGCCGAAAATAGCGACGATATGGCTCGTCTGCAGAGATGGTGCACCGGAGTCAGCGTTCCCGTTCGGAAAAGTTATCAGAATGGAGTAGTGCTTATTTTTTCATCGCTTTTTTTTGCTTTTTTTTCTGGAAAAACGGATTTTTTCTGGAAAAACGGAGAAAGAAGTGAGATTTTTGCAGGACAGAACAATCTTCAATTTTTCTCCGGAGAGCTGAAAACACCGGCAATCTCAACACCCAGTCCCCAGTGAGGTGATCGGGATGAAAAAGGAAATTATACTGAAAATAAAGTATGATGAAAAGTACAGATCCGCAGACGACATTAAGGATATAATAAACAAGCTCGCTGCGTGCGGAGCGGATGTTGAAGTTGAGGTCATAGATTACCATCTCCTGATTGACTGCATGAGAAGCCTGTTCTCAGCAAATCCATGCGGTGGTGAGGCTTCATGACATCTGTGCTCATGTGCTTAAACGTACATGAGTATATGAGGTGGTAAGCATGGGCACATACACTGAGATACTTGAACATGATATAACCACCAGAGATCCGGAAGCAGCAAAGAGAATCCTCGACAAATACGAATTCTACAATACAGTAGGATTCTATGTCTCGGGAAACGAAATCGTACCGGATGAATGCTATTTTTACGAGAATTCAGGTATATACCTGCTACTTGCAGCTCTCTCAAAAGTCGCTGAGGGGCGTATCATGTTGAAGAGCGGCTACGACTGCTCCTCTCTGTGGATAGTAGAGCTCAGAGATGGAAAAGTCATCGAGCACGAGTCGCGTATCATCTACATGGAGAGAGAGTCCGTTTCGCTCCCTGAAGAGATCACCGAAGACTTCACAATCGTGAATGACAGATACCTCGCCGCCGTGGTTCAAGACAATCTCATAATCTACGATGAGCAGAAGGGAGAATGGTTCCGCAAGAAGATACGTGATTCGATAGATGACCTTGAGATCTTCAACGACCTCTACCACGCCAGAAACATCTCCCAGCTTATAACCCCCTGCAAAACTTCAGAAATTTCAGACATGCTGGAAGAGTTTGTAGAGAAAATCACGAAAAAGAAGCCTGAACTCGCATCCGAGATAGAAAAAAAGATTCTCGCCGGAACAATCTGAACGACGATTTTTTTGATTTGAGGTTCATGTGAGGTGAAATCTCCTGCAAACGCTCACCCAGTCCCCGGTGAGGTGATTTAGATGAAGCTGTCTGAATTTGATAAGTACAGGTTCAGGTTGTCGTTGCTGGAAGTTGCAGAGAAAGTGATTCCCAAAATCTCAAAACAGAAGGCTCCGACAAAGGTCCAGAAAGAAAAAATCTGGCTGCTTGCAGAAATGACAGACAAGGTCGTGAGAGGAGAGTACCCATCCCTGAAGCAGCTCAGCACTGAAACAGGCCACCCGGTTTTCCTTCAAGTGAGGATGATTTACCACAAAAAGCTGAGAGTGGCTGTAAACTTCCGCACAGAGGAAATAAAAATCCAGATATACTCTGACTACACCTCACTGGGCAAGAAAAGACCGATTGACGATGGCACCCCGTTCATGATACTGCTCGGAACAAACTACTATGTGAGAGAGGATAACGCATGGTATATCCTGAACAACAAGTCCAGACTGGAGAAAATCACAGTGCTGAACTCCGAGAAAACCATAAAGTGCAGTCTAAAAGCAACCTACGGTGATATTATTGCTGCAAAAAGAGAAGGAAGCAACGAGATACTGTTCTTCAAGCTGGACTGCGGAAAAGAGCCCAACAGCAAATGGCTTTACTTCGACACTGAATCCGGAACTCTACTGGGTCGCACTGATTCCGGCAGGACGTCATACCTGACTGATAGATATGAAGTGCTGTCGAGGACGCCACTGCAGCCAGATGAACTGCCGCCAGAGATTAAGATTACACTTCTCACGGAAATCATCTAATTTTCCAGGACAAGATTGAGGTGGCAACATGAGAAAGAGGGCTGTGCGCTTCTGTGCAGAATGTCTCAACGAGAAGTTCATAGTGGACTCCATAGAGGGGCGCCTGACGTGCATGGAGTGCCATTCAGAGGTATACTTCGAAACCACTGTTTCGGAGAAGATTGTCGAGGAGGTCACCACACTTTGCAGAAAATTCAAACTTGACGGCGGTGCCCTCCTGCTTGTCTACGCAGCAGCCGGAATAATCCAGCTGCGGTACGTTGATTGCAAAGCAGAAAGATACAGCCGGGAAGCCGTCCTGTCCAGGATTTTTGATGGAATAAGCGAAGAGGGCGGTTTCTACTACGAGCCCGCAAAGTTCCAGAAAATCATTGAATTCCTCGAAAAGTCCGGAGAGAACGTGAAGGAGGAAAGGTTAAAAAAGCTGAGAGCCGTTCTCCCCAATCTGAAAGAAGTGATTCTCGCAGAGTTGCTGTGACAAATTGCAGAATCCGCAAAAGATGGGTGATACCATGAAGAGGGAAAAAAGCGATGAGGCTGATAGAAAAAGCCTGATAAGAAAGCTGATGAGAGAAAGAAAAAAACTGATAAAAAAAAGAAAGAGGATGATAAAGATAGCTGTGAACTACATCACGGACTTCTGCTCAAAGGAGCTAAACAGCCGTGAGGAGATTCTATCCGTTCTGAAGGAGATTGAAAAAACTGGGTTTGATATTAGGTATCTTCTGGTGGAATCAGGAGAGGAGATTTGCCTCCACGATATTATCGACTTCGTTTCAAGTGCGAGCGAGGAAACCGTGAAGGAGATCCTGAGAAAGGTGAATGAAAAATTGAGAAAAATGGATGAAGCATGGGAAATTGCAATGCAGCTGGAGAAAAGGCTAAACAAGGACGCCCCTGCCGGCCTGGAAACAGAGATTCACAGCTTCAGCAAGCTGGGAAGGGATCTCTGGGGCATAAAGGTAACTGTCGGCGCGAACACATATCTCTTCTGGTTCGAAGGCACTCCGGACGAACTTGCGGAAGTACTGCTGGAGGAGAGAAGAGAGCAGGAGAAAGACATCGTGAAATGTCCCTTCTGCGAGGAATCCCATCTGAGGGCTTATGCGATGAAATATCTTGATAGATGCTCCTGTGGAGCCAGAATTGTCTGTGAGAGTGCAAGATCTGGAGGATGGAGTCCCGAGCTCGAAATGCTCTGGAATGAAGGCTGCTCAACTCTCGGAATACCTGTCCCCCTTGAATGGCAAAAAATACACATAGACAAATTCTTCGAGAACGTGAAGTACGTCGGAAGGGGAACAACGAACTGGCGGATGTGGTTCGTGAAGGAGCCCTGGCAACTGAAAAAGCAGAAGAGCTGAATTTCAGAGATCGCTCTTTTCTCCAAACTCTTTTTTTTTTCAAAATCTACACCCTCTACACCCGGCCTCGCCTTCATCCGGGATGATATCCCGTGGTCTTTCACCCATTTCCCCGGCGGAGGTGATCGAATTGAAGTTTGACACATACCATCTGGATCTGCTAAACAAGCTCTGGGAAAGGGTAAGAATGCTGCCCGGGCTGTTAAAGCTAGCCGACAAAACCATAAGAGAGGTTCTCAAACTCCCGGAAGAGTACGGAACTCCGTTTAACTACGGAGTCTTACTGGAAAACTATATCAGCCGAATTGAAGAAGACATGATAATATTCGTTGCTTTTCACATGACAAAAGACCTGAACCTGACTGTTGACATGAGCAGCATTATCAAGCACTTTCAGGGCAGGTTTGACGCCTTTGAGGTCGCAAACTACATCGAGAGCAAGTACCTCAGCAGAGCTGACGAGATTGCGCTCAAAAGGATCAGATCCAATGTAAGGAGCATGATACCTCCCGACCCGGACATCTACGATGATCCGGAGAAGATAATGGAAAATATTCTCGAGAAAAACAAGCTCGTCCTCCACTGCTACCTGGAGGCATACGGCTTTCATGAGCCAGTCAACAAGAGAGAAGTGCTCGACTCAATAGCGGATGTGTTCAAGTTCGCGAAAATAGTCCTTGAAGGTAAGCCCCCGTCTACGGTGAAGGCCGAGGAAGTCTACAGTGCTTACAGTGCTTACAGAAGCGATTTCTTCGAAAAAAAGGAGTTCTGGGGACCAATTGTGGCAGTGAAAGTTTACAAGAACGGAAACATTCGGTTCTGGTTCAGAAACGAGAAAGATGCAAAAGAAGTTGCAAGAGCAATCGTGTACGGGCTCA